>JAQWRY010000056.1 GCA_029243485.1 Candidatus Binatia bacterium
GCCCTGTGGAGGTCCCCTCAGGTCATCGCCCACCAACTCTCGAGAATCACGGCCAGCGATCGGATCAGCGGGGCGAAGCGCTCTTCGTCCGCATCGTCGAGTCCATCGCCTTCGCGCTTGTTCAAGAGCGGCGTCACTGCGAACACCTCTTCCGTACTGCCGGCGCAGGGGAAGGCACAGCATGTTTCGTCTTCAGGACGAGAACGACCGTTTGAAGCCCGCCTTGGCCCAGACCGTCCTCGAGGTGCGGGCGGATGGCCGACATGAAGCGCCTTTTGCCGGTTGGCGCACGTAACGGGGCCCGATCGGGTAGGCCCGTAGGCCCTGGCCTAATGGAGCGTCTTATCGCAGGTGGGTCCTCGCCTTGCGGACGAGGAGAAGTGCCAGAAGAAGAAACTGCTGGCGCTGGGCAAGCGCGACCTGTGCCTTCAGACGGAGCGCGGGAAGGAGGTTCTCGGCAAGACGCCGGACGTTGCCAAGTGCGCCGAGAACTTCGACAAGATGATCGCGTCGGCGGAGAAGGTGGAAGAGTACCGGTGGCTGGACGACGGCGACGGACCTCGACTCGGGGCCCCAGTGGGAGCTGAAGACCGATGACGGGTCGATCCACGACAATGACGACCTCGCGCGGCGGTACACGTGGAGCGACACGTCCAGCGACCCGGAGGGCGGTGTGTTCGTGGACTTCCTGGGTACGCTGAACGGCTGAACGTCGGTGGGCGGTGTCGCGACGACGGGCTGCTTCGCGGCGAAGTGCGACTGGCGTCTGCCGACCGTCGAGGAACTGCAAGGGATTCTCATTGAACCGCTTCCCTGCGGGACATTGCCGTGCCTGACGATTCCAGGAGAGACCGTCTCGTCGTTCTACTGGTTGTCCTGTACTGGCGTGGTCCACCCGAGCAACGGGTGGGGCGTGAGCTTCACCGGTGGCAACGTCATCGACGACGTCAAGAGCTACGGCCACTACGTTCGTGCCGTACGCGGCGGCTCGTGAGGTCGATGATTTGACTCTTCGTTCTTTGATCCTTTGATTCCGGCCGGCGCGTGAACGCTGGCCGGTCGCGATTCTTCGCGTGGCGACGGCCACCGGAGCGGGGGAAGGCCATGGCCCGGACCGAGCATCTTCCGATCTACAAGGCCACAGATTGGCAGAGACCGCCCCGCGCCGAGACGGCGCGGCCCTTGGGACGCCCTGCGGCTTAGCGGTCGGGCGGTGGGGATGCAGGGCTGAGCGGCGGTGCAGGGCCGGCCAGCGAAAGATTCTGGCAGGCACGGGGCGCAACGGTGTCACGGCGTGGGGGCAGCGCGCGCTCAAGCGGGGGATTGTTCGCAGAAACCCTAGATGGCACCCGTTGGAGCGCGCGCCGCCAATGGAGATCGACCTGGAGGCCGCATGAGGACATACCGAGCACCAGACCGTTGGCGGCGTCTACGCCCGCAAGCGACTGAAGGAGACGTTCGGCATCGCCAACGTAACGATCAACACGGGCATCTTTCAGCCGGCCCGCCACGATTCGGTCTGGCTCTTCGTCACGGAGAAAAAGAAGCCAGACCGCACGGAGTACAGCGACAAACTCGATGGAGACGTGCTCGAACGAGACAGCCAGTCGTCCGGCCGGAAGAATTATCTGATAATCGAACACCGAGAACGTGTCCTTGAGCTTCTTCTGTTCTACCGCATGAAGAAGTACGAGTACCCGGGCGCGGGATTCCGATACGAAGGCCCATTCGAGTACATTTCGCACACAGGCTGCCCCAAATGCGAAAAGGAATTACCGGACGCCGAGCCGCGCAGAGGAACTCTCGTCCTCCGTTTTGCGAAGCCAGAAAAGTGACCTGATTCAGGCGGTGGGAGACTTTTCGAGGATAAGCACCTGATGCAGCATGCCGTCCATTTCCTTTCGCGACTCCTGAAGATTGATTGACAAGCCCTCTGCGGCGAGCTGACCGATGATCTGCGCAGCGTAGGGGTGAAGATGTTGGTGACGTTCGATCGTCAAGACCGGATACAGTCGAACTTCCTGCCGTGCCACGCGCATCAGCTCACGGACCGCGCGGCGGTGGAAATGCAGGTCGAAGGTGTCAGAGGTTAGAACGCCTCCGAGTCGTGCAGGGCTGTAGGCAAACAGAAAGTTAGCCGAGACTACGATATCGAAAGAGTCGTCAGCGAAAGGGAGAGTCGGCAGTGACGCCTCGACATACCGGCCCTCGGCCTTGCCCTGCTCGAAGTCGGCGGCGAAGAGTTCCGTCGTTTGGAGCTTTTCGTCACGTGCTGCTTTCAACTGGCCGATGGGTGCGCTGTTCGGGCCACCCACCGCATTGTCATAAGCGTCGTTGATGTCTTTTCTGGCGAGACTCGCAATCTCGGCGGCAGAACCAGCGAAGAGCGGGTCGCAACCTACGACATCGAAGCCTCGGGCGTTGGCCCCCGCGACGAAGGCATCCGGGCCCGAAGGGCAGTCCAGAATACGTGTGCCGACGAGATCCTCCTCGCGCAGAAGCAACATTTCGAGGACGGTATCGTACGGCCGACCATAGAAAAGAACATGATCAAATGATGCTAGGTCTCCCGCCATGACACGCTTCTTAGCGAAGTCGGTCCTCCTTGGCTCGGGCCAACGCCCTAATCAGATTCACCACTCCGGCCGGTCCGCGCGCAAGGAACATAAAGGCCCTGTTTGACAGGCAAACAGGGCCGGTGTGCTGCCGTGCCCTCCCGGCGGGCCGGGGATCAGGCGGGGCAACGAGCCCGTGGGAGGCGCTCTTCCCTGCGGTCTAGACGACTCTGGGTCTCTCAGGTCGTGAAGCCCGCCGACGGCTCGAAAGAGGGAACCCCCTGGGCCTTCGAGGACAAACCCGACAATCGCGAATCTGAAGTTCGCGCGATCGCACTGCGAGAGTGTCGGCACGGGGTAGGCAACTGGAAGGCCCTATTATGGTATCTGGCGGCGCGAGGGGGCGAGCGGTTTGAGGTTCGGAGAGCCTTGTCTTGGCCCACGCCGCCCGCGCCGGAGCCGCGGAGCGGCCGTTCGCACGCCAAAGTGAATGCCGCTATCGGCAATCGGCATTCCAGGTCGATGGCTGTAGCCGAGATGAACGGCTTATTTGCCCGGGTCGACGTACGCCGACGTAACCGTTCATTCCGCCCTCTCCGGTGCCATGCTACATATCGCCCCAGCGCCGAAGCTGCCGGACCTGAAAGGCGCACGAGAGAAATCAATGGCCGGGGACGTTCCCGGGAGACTCCTCCGTCGCGGACGGCTGAGAAGGCATGACCCTTGAACGTCTGACGCACGAGCCTTCTTTCTCAAAGTTGCTTGATTTCCTGATGGGACGTCGGGCGCATGCGCCCGACGAGGACGAGCTCTGGCAAAGTCTCTGCCTAGAAGGGAAGTCGCACCGTTTCGGATTGTGAGTTTTTTCCTCGCGGCTGGTCGGCAGCAGAGTGACCGGCTAAGGCGAGCGCCGTATCGTCTGCGTACGACACGAAAGTTCCTCGGTGAGCACTGGGCTCGCCCGATTCTAGAAGCATGGAGATCCCATCCGAAGATCGCTCCGGCTCAGGTAGGCTTCTCTGACTACGGCTCTTGTTTCTGGCCGGATTCGGTCTCTACTTCGAGTCGCTGTTCATCCATAACGGTATCAATCCCCTGGATGAAGGATGGATGCTGCTCGCCGGGCTTTTCGCGCGAATCGGGATTGGCTTTTCTCTAGTGTTGGGGCGGAAAGAGTGTGGTCTGAGATCATACAGCGACCGATCGAGATGACGAGGAATGAGGCGGCCCGTGCTCCCGACATGTTTTTCTCCGGCGAGTGGAATCGGGAGGTAATTCGACACGCCGGGTTTGCTCTGGCTTTCCGACTCGTTCCGCCTTTTTATCTCGCCTATGTACTTTTCGTGCTTTCGGTGTGGTCGCGTGATTTCCAGGCCGGTCGCGCCTGCTGACGACGATTGCTCGTCGCGTTTGTCTTCTTCGGAGCGACCTATTGGCCTCGAGGCTTTGGTCGCGCGGACCAGGGGCACCTCGATTCCGCAATTCGGCCGGCTCTTCTCCGCGTTGGGCAAATGCTGGCAGGAATCGAGGGCTGGCTCGCGGAGCGCACGCCCCGCCGCACTTCGTGATCTCAGGAGTCAACGAAGGCCAGACCGTGAGTATCGTGATCAACTTGATTTCGGGCACCGTCGGGGCAGCAAAGACGGCCGCTGGGAATGGGATCCCCGCCCCGGCCTCGTCACAGGGCTTGCCGGAGCCCGGAGGCGAGTTGGACTACCCCGCGGGCGCCGACGCGGTTTTCGCCTGGCTGGGAGACCGCCGCGCAGCCCGCGTGGCCAAGACCGCCGCAGCCGAAGCCGACAGCACGAACGTTCACAGCTGCAATGGCGGCTCGGTTCGTGGGACGATAAGCGACCTGCCGCTTGCATCGAGCACCCAAGGTGAGCTCGATTTGCAGAACTGCGAATCGACTTTCTAAGATCCGACTACCGACGTCGAATCGTTCATCAACGGCTTCATCACGCCGACGAACGTTTCTTTCGACTAGCCTACTCTGCCCCTTTTCGTACGCATGAGGATGAAGCACGACCCGCCTTCTCCCCGGGGGCCGTCTCGATCGAGTCGGCCCTAGTGGCTGGTCGTCGAAGAGCCTGGAATCACGGTGGCGGGCGGGAGGAGCGGAGAAATCAATGGGCTCGAGAAAGGTCGCTTGCTGAAATCCTCTCCGAAGTAGAACTTCTGTACGACAGTGGCGGCTTGGTTGATTGCTTGGACATTGGGACCCTTGGTCGGCGTAGACTCGTCTCTCAGAAACGATTGCGCCCTCTGTAGTGCGTCCACACCGGACTCGTACGTCATGTAGTTCCACTCGTGCCCCTGTTGCTTGCACAGAGTCCCCTCCAGGGTCAGGGCGACTGCTTCGACAAGCGACTCCATCGCGAGTTCGCTCTGGCAGGAGGCCGGCCGATTGCATAGAAATTTCATGACGCGATTGATGAAGTCGCTGACCACCGGCGGGTAGGGCCCCTGAGTTTCCTCCTCCGATGTAAACTGCTTACACAGAGCCTCGTTGACGCCAACGTTTTCGTGGAGATGCTGCCAGTGCTCTCGGCCTTGAAGGATCGTGCTCTCGAAACTTGATTTTTCAGACTGCCTATCCCAGGCGCGCACATCCAACGCCATGGACAGCCAGGTTATGGGGCCGAGAACGAACTTGTGTCGATTCGGATTTCCGGTGCTGACCGCTTCGCTTGCGTCCGCATCATCTTGGAAGACGACCGGGTTTTGATCCGTGTCGACCGGTACGGACCATGGCAGGGTGAGAATCGAACCGGAGACGTAATTTTGTTGCCACTGACCGAATCCGATCGCGCAGAAATCTTTCGGCACCTGCTTCATGACCAGCCCGATGATGGAATCGGCTGCGGCCGAATTCAAAACGGGAAACTCCCGACCTCGCTCGCTGTCGGTTGTCCAGGAGGATACGCCGGGGAGGTATTCCGCTGACCCACGCACGACCGGGAGGGCCGCCTCGTACCCGGAAGGCAGAAGGCCTCGCTGGTTCCAGATGAAGTCTTCACTGTCGTACGCAGTCGCCATGAAATACTCGAGGAAGTGCTTCGTGTCCGAGTCCGTCGGAAGGCATCGGTAGAACCAGTCGGCGAACACGGCGAAGGTGTTGATCTGACGCACGGGGTCGCGAAAGTTCGGATCCGCGAGCAGGGCAGGGAACCCTCCCTCGGGCTCGACCTTGACCCATTCGGGGGTGGACGTATCCCAGTCCAACCTCCGCAGGAGTTCAATGGTTCGCGAATTGTTGGTCCCCTGGGATTCACTCTCGGAGTCGCCACAGCCAACCAGGAGCGCGGCGAGTACGAGTGGTAGAGATCGGCAGAACAAGACCTTGCATTTCATGAAGGGTGAACTCCTCTGAGGGTACTTTAAGCCTTGAGAGTAGAGCTAGAACATCGGCATCCGGGCCCCGTTCTTTAGGGCTCGTTTCGCCAGAGAGCCGATCTACATTTAGGAGCTGTTTGGGTTCAGCTTTCCGAGAGAAGGCGTTTCGTTTCCTCCATTCGGATGTTCTCCACGGTCTGGCCGGGCCCGACTCAGTAGCGCCGAATGACTAGTGCGGTGCAAGGGGACCCGTGAAACGCCCAAGTTCGCCGGGAGGTCCTGGGCACCCCACGGCTCGTATGGGTGGTCGCGAACCCGGCTCCACAGACTCGCAAGCACGACCATATCGCCGCTGCTCGCTGATGGGCGTTGGCTGGCTCCCTCGCCAGATCGAGCCGACGATGCGCGAAATTGCGCGCCCACTCCGCGAGGACGAGGTAGACGCCGTCAAAGATCCCGACGTCTTGGCGGATAGCCGACCCCCGCCCAATGAGTGGACCGCATCGCGCGTCAGCACTCGTAGTGCTCGGCGTTTTCGGGCTGCAAGTGCATCGGTTCGCTGATCATTCACGGGAACAGATTTTGGCGACATGTGCTCTTCAAAGCAGTCGCTTCCGCCCAGGTTGTGTTCGTTTTCTCCAGAAGGATTCCCTCGGGCTGCTCACGAACGTCCGACGCAGTTTGTCTGTGTCCTAGGGCCCGCCTGGTCTTCGAGCGACTCTCCATCGTGGAATCGTGATGGAGGTCTTTAGGCTAGAGCGTTGTCGCGAAGACGCTTTGCTCAATCAGTCTGGAATTCAGTTCAAAATGAGAATCGGTATTGTCTGAGCATGATCTCATTGAGCCACTAGGTGTCTCGGATTGAGACGAAGAAGTAACGTTGGAAGTCATCGCGCGAGCAAGTCGGCCGTCTCGAAATCAGAAAGCGAACGGCGCGGGCCTTGGGATGATCTCCGGCCTCCGCGACCGCAGGGGTTGCGGGTGAGGGTTGAGTCTAGTCGAGACCAACTTGGGGCGCCTCGGGTCGCGGTCGTCGACGACGACCTCCTCCCCGGAAGCTCCTGGCCGCGTGGCTCACCTCCCTCGGGATAGAGCCCGTTTGCTGTGAGGACGGTGTTGAATTCCTGAAGCTCGATCGCACCTCCCTCGCGGCGGTTTGACTGGGCCTCACTCTGGGAGATCTGACGGGACTCGAGGTCCTCCGACACGCTCGTTCCGGGGGGGGGGCCGATCTCGCCCGGCCATTAGGCCGGGCCTTGCACGTCTATGCCCGATGAGGCGCCGTTATGTCATCCAAACGGCAAAGAGGCGCTTCATGTCGGCTATCCGCGGACGACGGGAGTACAAGGCGTTCATCGAGCGGATGAAGACGCAGATGATCGAGAACCAAACGCCGCTGCGCGCGGCGCTGGGTGACGAACTGGATCCGCCCCCCGTGGAAGGCGTGCTTCCAAAGGGTTGAGCTCCCGGTTGCGGTTCTCTCGACCCATCGGAGGGTCGGGGCTCGGAGCGCTCACCGGCTGAGTTCGCGCAGAAGATGTCAATGTTCGCCTCTTCCGGGCCCACGAAAAATCGGCGCGGCAAAGCCGGAGCGGCGGTCGGGCGTTTCAGTCCAGAGGTAGGCGAGGCGGGCGGGGACGGCCCTTCCCGCTGTAGCTCTCCCGGTATGAGCCGGGTTGTTGGTTCACGCTGCCGATACCATTGTACGTCTTGTAGCCGAGCAGATCCTGGAGCCTCTCGGGGAATCGGCGGACCTCATCGATCGGGATCGATCGGAACCAGTTCGTGTACGGGCGCACCCAGCCTGCGTGGTACGACACCTGGAGCCCGAGCCGCCAGTCGCCAGATGGATTGTCGGAGGCGCCATGGAAGAGTGCGTGGTCGAAGAGGAGCACGCTACCCGGCTTTAGATCGGGTTGGATCGCCCTACTGAGGCGTTCCTCGTCCTGCGAGAAGAGTAGGTCCAGCGAGTCGCGGTGGCTCCCTGGCAGCACTCGCGTTCCGCCGGTGCTCTGGTTGAAGTCCGTGACGACCCACATGGCCGTACAACCGACCGGGCGTTCGTGTGGCCTCGGCACCGGCACGAGCGCGTCGTCCGGGTGCAAGGGCTGGATGTTGCCGCCGTTCGGCTTGAGGTCGATCCCGGAGAACGTAGAGAGCAGGAAGTCCGCGCCGAGGAGACCCTCGACCACCTGAGTGACGGTCGGATCGATCGGGACGTCCCAGAACACAGGATCGATGCGCAGGAGGCCGGCCGTGCGATAGAACGAGCTGTCGGCCTCGGTCTCTCCTGGCTCGAGGGGTAGGAGAGTGTCGTGCTCGATCGATCGGACCCGCGCGCGGAAGGCGTCGGCGCGCTCTTGGTCGAACACGTTCTCAAGGATTGTGAATCCGTCCTCGGCGACTCTATCGAGATGTGCTTGGAGCTGTTCCTGCTGCATGGCTACCTCCCGAACCTAAAGATTTTCTCTTCTCGCCGCTATCACAGGAGCTCGCGCGAGCGAAGCCGGCCTTGGGCGAACCGCCCACGGCCGGGTCGAGCGGTCGGCGAGCCGGCCGAAGGGGAAGCTCCGGCCCTCACCCGGCCCCGGGCGGTGACCGCGCTTCGAGTTCGGCCGCGATGGCCGCGTGCTCCGGCTCGTTCAGCCCGAAGCGGGTGAACAGTAGGGCACCCGCCAGGTAGCAGGCGCCCGGTAAGATCCCGACGAGAGCAAGCATCGCCGTCCTCGTCGTCTCGGTCTGTTCGACGTTTGGCTGGAAGCCGACCCACTGGAGCAGGGTCCCGGTGAGGATCGCCCCGACCCCGAACGCGCCTTTGCGGATCATGTTCCAGATCGCGAAGTACGCGCCCTCCTTTCGCTCGTGGGTCAGGAACTCGTCGTAGTCGACGACGTCGGCTTGGATGGCCGGCGCCACGACCAGGCTGCAACCCCCTCCGACGCCGATCAGGAAGAGGATGACGAACAAGAGGACGTAGCCATCCTCTCCGACCCAGAACATCGCGAAGAAGCCGGCGGCCTGAAAGACCATGGCCATGAGCCAGAGCTTCTTCTTTCCAAAGCGGCGCGCGAGACGGACCCAGAGTGGCGTCAGCCCGACCTGGGGAAGGAAGTACACGAGAATGAGTGCTTCGGTAAGGTCGGGGGCGAGCACGATGTACTGCATGATGTACGGGGAGAGCATCGTGACGCTGGTCATCCCGAACGTCTCGATGCCGTAGACGACGAAGAGCAGGCGGCCCGGTTCGTTCCGGAAGACGTCGGCGAACGCCTTGGTGATGCGGACTGATCCACGTCCTTGATGCGCGAGTGGCTCGCGGAGCCGCGTGACGGCGATGCCGATCGCTGTCGCCATGGCGACTCCGGCGAAGAGGGAGACCCAAAAGGCCATCGTGCGCGGCACTGCGGCTGTTCGCAGAAGATAGACTCCGCCCAGACCCAGGAGTGCGCCTATGGCCTGGAGGACGTGGCGGTAGGCGAACAACCGGGTGCGCTCGTGGTAGGCCGTCGTCAGTTCCAGCCCGAGCGCGCCGTAGGGAATTGCGAATGCCGTGCTTGCTGTCTCGAAGGCGAACAGCGCGGCGCCCATCCAGAGGATGAGCGCAAACCCCGTGAGGGCTTCAGGAGGCGCCCACACCATCACGAACGTCGCGGCGAGCGGGACTGCAGAGGCGAGCATCCAGGTGCGTCTCCGGCCGCTGCGGGACATCGTCCGGTCGGAGAGGTAGCCGGCGACTGGATCCGATACCGCGTCCCAGAAGCGTCCGAGCCCCAGCAGTGTGCCCATCGCCGCCGGCGCGATCAGGAGCACGTCGGTGCTGAACTTCATGAGGTAGATGCTGAACAGCATCATCACGAGCCCGAGCCCCGTGCTCGGCAGGCAGTAGGCGAAGATCGTGGAGGTGGGGAGAATGGACGGGCGCGCGTCGGACATTAGAACCGGTACGAGATCTCACCGCCCCACGTCCGGGGTAGGCCTGGGTAGTTCACGAGGAAGCCGAAGGTGGATACGGCGGGGACCGTGAAGTCGATGTACGTCTGGTCGGCCAGGTTCTTTCCCCAGAGCGCGATCTGCGCTCGATCATCCCAGAAGACGTACGAGAGCCGGGCGTTCAGGAGATTGTATCCCGGCTGGAACGTGTCCACCAGTTCGGGAGCCGTCACGAACATGCTGCTCTGGTAGTACCACTCGAGGCGCGGCGTGAGCCAACCTGTGAGGATCTCCGGACCGTCTGCTTCGACGGCCAAGGAGTACTGAACGGCGACAAAGCTCGTGAACTCCGGCACCCGGTTGAACCGCTCTCCGCTCCGATCGATGATCTCGTCGGTCAGGGCGCTGATCGCGTCGGGGAAGTCGTCGTACCGGGCATCGGTGACGCCGATGTTGCCGGTGATCTGTAGGCCGTCGATCGGATAGGCCAGCGTCTCGAGCTCGAAGCCCTTGGTGGTCGCCTCTGCCGCGTTCTCTGTGATGCGCTGGTAGATCGGAATGCCCTCGGGTCCCTCACCGACGATCCGGGCCGAGATTCGTTGGATGTCCTCGTACTTGGCGAGAAAGAACGACGCATTGAAGGTGAGCCGGTTGTCGAACAGGATCGTCTTGAAGCCGATCTCGAAGCTTTCGAGCGTCTCCGGTTCGAACGGCGCCGCCAGTGCGTCGACGCCTTCCTCGTTCTGGCCGCCGGGGAGTGCGTTGAAGCCACCTCCTTTGAAGCCCTGCGAGTAGGTGAAGTACCCCATGAGGTGATCGGTCCAACCTGGCAGGAGATCCTCGGGCAGTGTCGAGGCAATGCTTGCCATCGGAGTCCAGGCGGTGAACAGCCTCGAGTCGCTTACCGGCTTGAGCAGGACCTGGCCCGTATCGGGAACGAACTGCGTCAGGAGAAGAGACTTCTTGTCTTCGGTGTAGCGAATGCCGCCGGTTAGGCTCAGCCAGTCCGTCACGTCTGCGGTCGCCTGGAGGTACGGAGCCCACGTCCAGTTCTTGATCTTGGACGCATTCGTGTTGTGCTGGTTCAGCGGGGGCCCCACGTTCGTGGCCCGCTCGTCGGTCGCCGTCTCCCACTGTGCGAACAGGCCCGTCACGAAGACGAGTCGCCCGTCGAGCGCGCTGCCGTTCAGCTGCAGCTCGCCCGAAACCTGTTGCTGCTCGCCGGGGCGCCCGTCGAAGACCGAGCCGCCGGCCGTCGACTGCCAGACGACGTCGGCGGACGTCCCGTCGACATCGAAGCGCACCCGCGGGCGCTGTTCGTTCCAGGCGCCGATCGCCTTCACCGAGAGGTCGTCGAGCTCCCAGAGCTCTCCGATCTCGTGGTTCAGTACACCCCAGGTCCCGTAACTCTCGATGTCGGAGAGGCCCTGGATGTTTTGATCGTTCTCGAAGAGGGTCGTGCGCCGGCACTCCGGATAGAACTGGGGGCCGTACAGCGGGGAGAGAGCGGCGTCGTCGTCGACGACGATGCACTTTCCGCCGCGACTCCGAACGTGGGAGCGCCCCCAGGTTCCCGTCAGGTCGATGGTTGTCGCGTCGTCCACGAGGAAGCGGAGGCCGCCGAGGAAGGTCATCTCGTCTCGATTGTTGTACGTCGTGTTCTGAGCCGTGTTGAAGAGATAGCCGTTCCGATTCGCGGTGAAGAAGGCGAAGCGGCTCAACACACGGTCTTCGAAGATCGGGATGTTCAGCATCACCTGGGTCTCGAGGGAGCTGAAATTGCCGGGTCGAACCAGCGCGAAGCCTTCAAAGTTGGGCTGCGGCTTCACGGTGGTCATGTTGATGGCACCACCCACGCTGTTCTTTCCGAAGAGCGTCCCCTGCGGACCGCGCAACACCTCGACCTGCTGGACGTCCACCACGCTCAGAAGCGATCCCGACGCGCGAGGGAGGAAGACCCCATCGAGGTAGATGGCGACGCCCGGATCGAACTGGATCTCCCAGTTCGCGGTGCCGACTCCGCGGATTCGGAACGTGGCCAGGTTGCCAACGATGTTGTTGGTGTACTGGAGGTTCGGCACCAACTCCGCGACCTGATCCAGGCGGTAGATGCCCGAGTCGCGGAGGTTCGAGGCGTTGAGCGCGGTCACCGAGACCGGGGTGTCCTCGAGCGCTTCCGCCCGGCGACGAGCGCGGACGACGATTTCTTCGATTCGGCTCTTGGCTTGGTGGTCGAGGCCCGTGGGCTCGCCGGCCGCCGCCGCTTCGACTTCCGCGGTGGCCGCGTCGACCTCGTCCGTCGTACCCGAGGGATCGGTCGCGGGGAGTCCTTGCCGTTGGTACTCGGCCGGGGCCTCGGGGGCGGTGGGCGCCTGCGCTCCCGCTTCGGCGGCTAGGACGTGCAGAACCACGATTGCCACGCAGACTGCGACTGCACCCGCCCCGCGGGTCATGTCTCGCCTCGGTACATCGAGAGAAGCCCTCCTTGCTCGGCGCCTCATATCACGGAGTCGTGTCGAAGCGAGGGCCTCTAACCCCTGGAATGGGGTGCGGAGCTGGGGGCTCGACCGGTCGCTCGCGAAGCGGCCATGCGGGTAGTCGACATGAAGCGCCTTTTTGCCGCTGGGGTGACAGAACGGTGCCTTATCGGGCATAGACGTGCAGTGTCCGTCCTAATAGTCGGTGGCGTAGCCTACCTGATCCGCGACGACCTGGATCGAGTGCTGGTGGCCTGCCGCCCGGTTATCTCTCCCTGTCTTTTTCGAGACAGGAGCTGACCACTATGCCGCATGATCGGATAGGGCGCTTGCTCGGCCTCACCCCGAGGCGCTCGATCCGAACGGGTCGGTTCGGCCTGAACGCGCTTCTCTTCGGCTGTCCATCGTCAGCTGAGTCGGGATCTTTGGGGCCGAAGTATCTCTTATAAATCAGGCCCATCTGTCCCGACGTCTTTGACGACGTGCACCATTTTTTCCTTTTCGAACTTCCCTCACCCACCGTTCCCAGGGTAAGGCCTCAAGCCCAAGAGAATCTCAGCTCTTTCCGTGAGCGGATTCGCAGCCAATCCAGGGTCGGTGTACTCGGCGAGGTGGTTTACCACGAGCGCATAGACGGCCTCTCGGTCTTGGCTAGTATCGACTTCGACACACTTCTTTTTGCTCTTGAAGAGCTCAACGGTGGGCAGAGTCTCGGCCTTGAAAGTATCGAACCTGAGCTTCATGCTCTCGACATTGTCGTCACTTCGGCCTGAGTACTTCGCGCGGCCCATGATGCGCTTTTCGAGGACATCGTAGGGACACTCAAAGTACAGCATCTTTGGAAGTTCAGCCTCGCGGCCGAAGATTTCATACCATGCTTCCAAATTGTCCAGGGAGCGTGGGAAACCATCGAGAAGGAAGTTGCTCTTGCCCGTCTTCCTTGTGACCTCCTCTATGGCGTTGTGGAGCAGAGTGACGACGATTTCGTTGGACACCAACTTTCCGGCGGCAATCGACTCCTCAATGGTAGCCGCAGCCGGCCCTCCCGCTTCGCGCTCGGCGCGAAGCAGGTCTCCGGTGGACAAGTGAGTCCAGCCCAGTTGCGACTGAGCGAGCTCACACATGGTTCCCTTTCCGGCACCCGGTCCGCCAAGAACGAAAACGACGTTGGGCTTGGGGCAGGGCTGTCTGGGGTCGTAGTGGTGAAGCACCAACTTGGGCGCCGGGGCGACTCCCATCTTGTAGACGTGCCACTCTGTGTCAGTGGGCGGCAGCTCATCTTCACAGGTCATGTCGTACGCGAGGTGACCGTCAAGGCGACAGATTCTCCACGACTTGTAGCTGTCGGAATAAGAAAGAGCCGGGCTTCTGGAAGATCTCCCATCGGCACGATCCCAGGCCATCTTGCCGTTCCAATAGCCGAGACTGGATACGGTCCCGGATTCAGATTCGGTGGGAGGAGCCGTTGAAGGTAGGAAGAGACCGTCGACTTCGGGAAGACCGGCCCCAGACACTTCAATGAAAAACGTATTGGGCTTCAGCGGTTTCGTTTCGACCATATTCGGGCCTGGAAGTAGCTGAATGGATTCCAAATAGCATTCCGGGCTTTCGGGGATCCCGCGGCGGGTCCGGTCAGTCCAGGCACTAGTTGCGGTAGCGGGTGATGATGCTGGGACGGGGCTTGTTGTGGTAGGACACGGTCGCCACGATTGATCGGCGCTCGGGCATAAGGCCCGCGATGGCGATTCCCATCGAGAACACCGGATCTTGCCTGCCAAGCGCAGCGTCCTCGAAGGCAAGCCCGCTCGTGTCTTGCATCGCAAGATCGGCCGAGACGAGCACCACGTTCCAGTCGCCGGTGCGTGTGCCGTTGCCGTTGACGTCACGCGCCCGCAGCGACACGAATCGGTCCCTTTCCGACTTCGCCATGCCGGGACGCTCGAGGGTGAGGCTGGGTTGAGGCTCGGCTCGTCGTCGCATTCGATCCCCCCTCCACTTGCCATTCTACTTCGGATGGAGGGCTCGACTGGTCCGATCCGATCAGGTTCCTATCCGCCGAAGCATTCTGATCAGTGGCTTCGGCCGCGAGCTTTCTCTGGCGCCAACCGGGCACCCCAGTCGCTTTGGGAAAACGCCGCCAAACGTGCCGATATCCAGACCCTCCTCGACACCGGTGATGTCGAGTTGTTCGGCATGACCTATCACCCGAGTTATCCCACGTCGGAGGGCTATGAGAATTGGGTCGAGTACGCGCTGGCGCAGAATCCAAATACGAGCTTTGCTCTCGCGCTACCCTCGGGGACGAACCCCGAGAGCACCGGCGCCGCCGCTTACGCAAGCACCTGGCACCGAGGTCACTCGACTGCCTGGCACGACCTCATCGATACCCTTGGTACACTCGACCCGGGCGTGGACCTCTTCTGCATACCCTACGGCTAGAGCGCGTTGGAACTTCGACTGCTGTCCGCAGCGGGCAGCCTGAATGACGTCGACTTCCTGGTCCGCGAAACGGGCGAGGCCATCTACGCGGATTCGTTTGGTCACGCCGGGACATCCTCATAGAGTTGGGGCGGCTGGTGTGGTTGAACGCTATTTACGGCGTGAATCTGACCACGTACGCCTACGATTCGGGACACATCGAGGAATTGAAAGGGATTGCTCAGTCGATCATGGATACCCATGAAGCCGCTTACGGTGAGCCTCCGGCCATGGCGCCGTGGGGCGCTGCGTTTCTAGCAACGGCGCTCCTAGACGTCGGGGCCTGGAGCATCCTCTTCCGGGCGCGGGTGGAGTCTCTCCATCTGCGGCGACACACGGGTTCCAGGGCCGCATCGGCGCGCAGCGCGCAGGAGTAAAGAGAGTGACGAACGAGAATCAGTCTTCGCGAACGAGCAGGCCTGCCGAACACTACGACGCGGTGATTATCGGCGCGGGTGTCAGCGGCATGTATGCCCTGCACCACCTGCGCGAGATGGGCCTCTCGGTGCGCGTCTACGACGGCGCCAGCGACGTGGGGGGCACCTGGTGGTACAACCGCTACCCGGGTGCGCGAGTCGATGGTCCGGGCAGCCCCTTTTACTGCTACACGTTCTCGGACGAGCTCATGCAGGAGTGGGACTGGGGAGAGACGCAGTCCGAGCAGTCCGCGGTGCTGGACTATCTCGAACACGTCGCCGATCGGTTCGACCTCCGCCGCGACATCCAGTTCGAGACCTGGGTGCAAGACACCCGCTACGACGAAGCGGCGCAGCGCTGGATTGTGGAGACCAGCACGGGCGTGTGCGCCTCTGCCCAGTTCCTGATCTGTGCCGTCGGCGCTCTCTCGACGGCGAACTTACCCGACATCCCGGGGATCAACGACTTCGCGGGCGAGTGCTACCACACCGGACGCTGGCCTCATGAGCCGGTTTCGTTCGAGGGCAAGCGCGTGGCCGTGATCGGGACAGGCTCCTCCGGGATCCAGGCGATCCCCGAGATCGCCAAGGAAGCGGCGCACGTGACGGTGCTCCAGCGTACGGCGCAATTCGCATTTCCTGCTGGGAATCGCGCCCTCACTCCCGACGACATGGCGGAGGCGAGAGAGGGTTGGGAAGCCGTCAAGGCGAAGATGCTCGCGCATATGGGTGGCTTCCCTTTCGACCCCCACTCGCGTTCGGCCCTCGAGGCGACCCCGGAGGAGCGCGAGGAACTGTACGAAAAGCTGTGGCAGCAGGGGAGCTTCAAGTTCTTCCTGGAGAGCTACAACGACATTGCGTTCAGTGAGGAAGCCAACAAGTCGCTCGCCGATTTCGTGCGCGCCAAGATTCGCGGGATCGTGCGCGAGCCTGCGATCGCCGACAAGTTGATGCCGGACCACTTCGTGATGACCAAGCGTCCGATCCTCGAAGACGGCTACTTCGAGACCTACAACCGCGACAACGTCACGTTGGTGGACCTGCGCGGGGATCCCATCGAGCGGTTCACGGAGGCGAGTGTGGTGACGCGGACAGGCGAGCACCCTATCGACATGCTCGTTCTAGCGACCGGCTACGATGCCATCAGTGGCTCGATGTTGCGCCTCAACCCGAAGGGGCGGGGGGGGATGAGCCTGAAGGAGCGGTGGACCGATCGGTTCCACAACTACCTGGGCCTCACGATCGGCGGCTTCCCCAATCTGTTCATGATTCACGGGCCCGGGTCGCCCGGCGTGTTCTACAACATGCCGCTAGGCGCCGAGCGGCAGATGGGCTGGATCGGAGAACTAGTGCGCCGTCTGCGCGACCGGAACCTTGGCGCAGTCGAGGCCTCGGCCGACAGCGAAGAAGCCTGGGCCAACGAGGTCAACGCGCTCGCCGACGCCACGCTCTTCCCTCGGACGGCTTCCTGGTGGACCGGCGCGAACGTTCCGGGCAAGCCCCGCTACTTCTCCGCGTACCTGGGCGGCTCGATATACTACCAGCGCATCGCGGACGTGGCGGCCGGGGGTTACGATGGGTTCGTGTTCGAGAAAGCGCACGGCGCGGGCGATGTCGGAGCGGCCTGAGCACCTCCGCTTCGGCAAGCTCAATGGCCTGCGGCTCTCAAACTGGATAGAGCGGCACGGCGCAACCGTCTCTGTGATCGAAACCTGGCGACGTCACTACAACGAGGTTCGGCCGCGCTCGAGCCAGGACTGCCAGACTCCGACCGAGTTCAAGAACAACATCAACCCGCCGGCCGAGGCGATCTCTCAATAACCGACTGGGCCGAAGAACCCGAGCGGGTCACCAAGTCACTGACTGCCTCCCGCGAAAATGAGGCAAAGGCCGACGCCGTCCATAGCCTCTCGCTCAAGTCGGATGTCCTCTCCCAACTCATGACCCGGCCCCACAGGAAGGCGGGAAGCGCCGTTCGAAAAAAGACGAGTCGTTCTCTCCTCTGGTTGTAGAGAGTGGCGGTGTCCCGTTCCTGCTGGTGTTCGACCGGCTGGAGCGACTTCAGACGTGGGCGGAGGGCGAGGTGATCGACTACGTTGGACCCGCGCACTGCTTCGATCTTCCCTCGACCCGAAGCTCCACATCGTGCTCAACGTCGGAACGTCCCATTCCAAGGAGTTCGTTCCAGACGAATCGGCGTGGTTGCGCAACTCCCTGGAAGAACTGAAGCCTTCGGTCTTGACCGTTCCGCTAGGAACGAGAGTCTTCGTTGGTCAGTCAGCCAGGGTTTCGGAGGGTCTCGTGGACGCATTGACTGCCCGCATGCGGCGGAACCCAGAGGTCGGAGCGGCGTATCTTGGGCAAGTCGAATTCGAGCTTCCCGGAGAAGAGCCGCAGCTCTTCCCCGCTCTGGACCTCGATGACGCTGAGCAGTAGCCCGTGCAGAACATTTGCGGGGGAATCGGAATCGCCACACGTGGACTTCTGGCGGATCACGAATCGCTCACGATGCAGGTGAACGATGGAGCCGGGATAAGCTCCGAAGCCGTCGCCGTCGCAACCGCATTTTATACGCGATCGAAATGAAGAGACTCTTCTTCTGTCCGGGGAACACCAACGTGCGCCATGTCGTGGCTTGCCAAGGGGATCAGCCTGCCAGTCGCTCGAAGGTAAGCTGGGGGAAGCCGTCATTAACGGATTCCCGCAGTTTGTCGTAGTAGACATTCGCACCGCCGAAGTAGATCAACACTCGGGGGTCGTGGTTCGCGATATTGGCGCCCATCATCCAGGAGTGCACCGTGTCACCCGCCGCCATCAAGGTCTGTTGGTGAATGTCGGCGACGTGTGCCGACCACTCTTCTTCGGCTTGCTGCTTGGGTTCGAAAACGTCGTAGCCTTCGCTTTCCATCTTCTTGATGCAGTCGGCGATCCACATGGCGTTCTGCTCGATCGAGGTTGGCAGATTGGCGAATGGTGCCTGCGGCCCGGTGATTGTAAAGAGGTTCGGGAAGTCGGCTACGCAGACACCCATGAGGGAATTGGAGGTCTTCTCCCACTTCTCTCGGAGGCTCTGGCCGCTCTTCCCGCGGATGGGGAACGCCTCGAGCGCGCCCGTGTACGCCCTGAATCCCGTGGCCAGTACGACGATGTCGAACTCGTAGTGGTTCTCCGTCGTGCGCACGCCCGTTTCGGTGACTTCGACCAGGGGCTCCTGGTCCCGGATGTCGACGAGATGCACGTTGTCGCGGTTGAAGGCTTCCATATAGCCGTGATCCAGCGGGGGACGCTTGGCAAACAGCGGATACTCGCCGGGGTCCGGTGTCAGTAGATCCGCAATCTCAGGGTCGTCCACCCGTTCCTTCATCTTGTCGATGATGAACTGAGACGCTGCGAGGTTGGCCTCGGGATTCGCAAGCAGATCATCGAAGGTTTCGAACACCCAGCGGAAGCTTCCATTCCAGTGCTCCTCGAAGATCCGCTGCACCTCCTCCGGTGGTGTATCCACCAGGTTGCGATTGACCGGGCTGTCGAAGGCCATGCCGAAGACGTGATTGCGGCACTTGGCAACGATCTCGTCGTAGTGCGCCTTGATGTCCTGTTCCCACTCCTTGGTCATTGGCCGCTGCATCGCCGGGAGGATGAAGTTCGGGGTGCGCTGGAAGACTGTCACGCTCTCCGCATTTTGCGCCATGACCGGCGTCATCTGCACTGTGGTTGCGCCAGCGCCGATGATTCCTACGCGCTTGCCCGCGTACGCGAGATCTTCCGGCCACCGTGATGAATGAAACAGGGGACCCTTGAAGCCATCCATGCCCTTGATCTTCGGAATGACGGGCTCCGAGATCATACCCATGCTGCTCGCGAAGTACTTGCAGGTATGGGTCTCCCCCGTGCCTGTCGTGACCTTCCAGTGGCCGCTGGTGGCCTGGTAATCGGCGGCGACGATCTCGGTGTTCAACTGGATGTTAGGCCACATTTCGCACCTGTCGGCGACGAAGTGCATGTAGGCGAGGGTTTCCTTCCAATCGGGATAGCGCGCGCTCCAGGACCATTCCTGCAGGAGCTCCTTCGAGAAGGTCAGGCAGTAGTAGTAGCTCTCACTGTCCGTCATTGCGCCTGGGTAGCGGTTCCAGGTCCAGGTTCCGCCGATGTCAGAGGCCCTGTCGAACACGCGGAAGGACAAGCCCGCTTCTTTCAGGTGGTGGCAGAGTGCAAGCCCTGCGAAGCCGGCGCCAACGGCGATGACGTCGAAATCTGGTTTTTGCTGCGAGCTCATCATCGTTCTCCCTGTGGTTCTGCTGGCAAGTCTGTGAGTCGTTGACGACGTCGGGATCTTTGAGGCCGATTTCTGACTATTGGGAACAACTCAAGAAGAAGACAATAGCCCGTCGTGAGCGGCAGAATCTACGCGTCGTGTAGGCGGCAAAGGTGCCGGAAGTGTCTCTTAGCAATCCGACCGGCCCCAAAACCACGCTTGGAAACCCCACGAAATTTGGCGGTCAACATCTTCCTTCGCCGAAGACGGCTTGCGCCCGCGTGCGTCGATAGAGGGGCGCTCTGTGCAATCCACGTGATTCGGGGACGATCCGGTCATCGCCCCAGGGTTCGCGCCGATCGAGACCCAGGCCCCCGCCGCTCCTGTGAGGAGAGGAGGTCGAGGAGAAGTAGACGAGCGGAGGAGGGCCTCGATGTCGGATGTGTACACCGTCACAGACCTCGTCCGAGTCGGCCTTGGAGTCGTCGCAGGTGGATGCCGAGCGACACTCGCTCGTGTCGAAGTCGCATGCCTTCCCGCAACGGAGCCGGCCGGAGAAGGGCGGCGGAAAGGAGGAGCGTCCTTGGTGAGAGGATCATGACCCTCAGAAGGAAGGCCGCCCACTCCTGCCGGTTCTCCCGCGTATCGGCCACGACGCTCGGCTACGCGGCTTTCTCCGCGCAGCTTTCTCCCTCGCGCTTCTTCAGCTCGTCAGGCCGTCGCTGCCCCATGTCGTCATAGCTCTGCCCAGCGAGGTCGTTCAGCTCATTTTCGAGCTGGATCCGAAACGCCTCGAGGCCCTCCTGCGTCTGCGCGGTCTCCGGCGCGAAGTACGGCCCGCGCAAGTAATAGCGAATCCGGTTGAACGGCAGCGGTACGGCCATGCGATCCCACGTAGGGAGCCGCCAACACCGCTTGTACCATGTACGCACGAGCGCGATCGGACGGTCGGAGTCGCGAGCTACCACGGGCCCGCCCATCTTCATCCGGTACCTCGGCCCCTTGGATCCATCTACGGTGAGCCCCAGAGTCACGGGCTCGTTCGTCTTCATGTGGCGGATGAGGTCCTCGAGGACGCCCTCGCGGCGCCGGGCTTGGCCCGACGTACTCCCCCCGCGGAAAACGACCGCCTTGCAAAGCTTCAGCATCCGCGCGATCAGCTCGCCCGAATCGCCAACGCTGGCCAGCGTGTGAATGCGGATGCCGAGGTAGTAGTAGCCGTACGCGACGGTGAAGACCTCCTCATGCCAGAGGAGACAGATGACACCCTTGTGCTTGACCGCCCACTCGTTCAACTCGACGAATTCTCGGCCTTCGACCCGGCTCGTGAGCCATACGAACCGCATGTAGGCCATGTAGATGTAGGGCACGACGATCGCGACGATCTTCGATAGCCCCTGCGAAACGAAGCGCTTCGCTCTATCACCGAGTGGCAGCCGCTCGGGCGGCGTGGGGGCACAACTCGCCCGGCTTGTCTGCTTGCTCATTGCTTGTTCTTCCCCGCTGAGATGAGCCGCGAACTTTAGCAGGCCGCGCTCGGCTGGGCACCACGAGACCATGACAGCGCCGGCCGCCGATGCAGTGAGTGTCGTGACGCCCCCGGTCAGTCCCTCTTCTTCAGTTGGCTCTCGTTGGCAACGATGAACTCCCTGATCTCGTCGGCGTGTTCGAGCAGGGTCTTCCACTGCTCCTGATAGAGCGTGACGGGGAATCTGCCACCCATTCCGTACGCGCTCACCGCGCCCTTCTGGCTGACCTTCAGGGAGAACTGCCGGGGTTTGGCTTTCGCCTGCGCTTTGAGCGCTGCGTTCTCCTTTCTTAGGCGTTCGAGTTCGGCTTGGACGTCTTGATCGGGCATGAGGTTCACCTTCTTGGGTTCGGGTATCGTCGGGTGGCCATTCTGGAGTTCGGTGCGACGTCGGCCATGGAAGGGGCGCTTCCGTCCGTCGCCGTGCTGCCGATGCCGCGCATGGAGACGACGGGCGACTTATAAAACTGCGAGAACCACTTCCGCTGGATCACAATCGGCCCATCTCCGTCGCAGAGCACCGGCTTCTCGCGGTAGATCTTGTCCCGCCAGATGGGGATGTCGTCCTTCACCCCTTCCCCGAAGCTGAAGAGCAGCGTCTTGCCCATGTCGTCCTGCTCGAGGCTCTTCGTGAGCAGGATCGACCAGCGTAGAATCGTTCGGTCTTCGTCGACGTCGTTCTCGGCGATTTCTTGTGCGCAGGTTGGGAGGTCGTGCTCGTAGTAGTGGACCTCGCCCCATTTATCCTGATCGGTCGCGAGTCCGGCGACGGTCTGCACCTCGAAGTAGGGCAGTCGGCCATCCGAATGATGCCAGGCTAGGACCATTCCATTCATTTCCTGCACTGGGAGGGTCTCGGCGACGGCCCGCGCAGGAATTCTCTTGGCGTACGGAATGTCGAGGCAAGTCCCATCGGTTCCCCATTGCCAATGATGAAAGGGGCACCGAAGCGCTTCACCGACGACGGCACCTTGATGGAGAGGTGCGCCGAGGTGTGGGCAGTAGTTGTCGAGAGCCGCGGCCTTTCCGGACTCGGTGCGGAACACCACCAGGTCGCGCCCGCAAAAGCGAACTTTCTTCACTTCCGTCGCCTTCAACTCGTGTGAAAAGCAGAGGCCGAACCAGCCGTGCGGAATCGGAAACGGAAACGTGGCCATTACTTTCTACTCCGGGTCTGGGCTCCCCCGTTTCTTATACCGCCCGAGAAAGTACTTTGAGGCGTCTTCGAATGTCGCGGCACCACAGGGCCGGCGACGCGGTCCTCGGATCTATAGTAGAGCCTCTGCGACGAGTCGAGGCCGCACGCCGACACCCCCATCAAATCCGACGCCCCGTGATCGGGAGACTGCCGCTCGTTTGCGCTACCAGCGGCTGAACAGGTGACGCGGCCGGCCGGTCCCCACGTGGAGACCGAGAACTTGAAGGGCGTTTCGCCTTTGTCGTACGCTCTGCCTGTCATGGTTGAAGAAGATCGTCGTCGACACGGCAGGAGACTCCGTTTTCGGCGAGTTCGACAGTGTCGTGAAGGCAATCGAGTGCGCGCGCCTCATCCAGGAAGAGCAGACTGGGCTCAACGCCTCGAAGCTCCGCGATCAGCAGATGGAGATGCGCATCGGCGTTCATCTCGGTGACGTCATCGTCGAGCACTACCACGTGTACGGAGAGGGAGTGAGTCTCGCAGCCCGGCTCGAGGGACTCGCCGTGCCGGGCGGCATCGCCATCTCCGAAGCGGTCTATCCGCAAGTGCGTGACGGGCTCGACCTGTCGATCCGTGACCTCGGACTTCAAGAGCTCAAGAACATCCAGCACCCGGTTGAGGTGTACGAAGTGAATCCCGTCGGCGCGACCGAGCGCGCTCATTCCCGTATCGATCGGTGGCTTCCTGATTCTGAGCCCGCTGTTCCTGTTCCTGAGAACCGGTGTGTTTCCGACCGCCGGCGCCGTTTTTCTCGCGGTCACCATCGGGCGCCTTTGGGGGACAATCGAGAAGCAACGCGGCGCGATGCAGTACGCGCTGGGCATTGCCGTCGCCGGAACACAGCGAGACCGGGGGGCCTGGGCTGGGCGGAGACGGCTAGCTTGACCAAGGGTCGTGCGTTCTTCCGGTCATTCCCCAGTCGCGAGGCCCCACTCGATCCCATTGCGGAGCAGGCGCTGAAAGGCGTCGCTCTTCCACGGGCCGCGGAAGTGAAGCGGCGTCGTGCCTTCCGGATCTACCGATGTGTGTACCCAAGGTTGGATGTTTGTCAGCGGTGTGTGGCAGTGGCCGAGTGCAACGTATGCGACCGCGCCGACGCCGTGGTTGCGAACGTACGCGAGCACGCGGGTCCGGCCGTCCGGTGCGACCGACGTGTCCTCGTCGTAGGTGAAGCCGAACTCGCGGGGGGCGGGGTCGTCCGCCGGAAGGTCCTCCGTTGATAGCAAGATGTGGCTTTCGTCGGGGGCGCGGAGTTCGATCAGGTAGAGCTCGTCCATGACCTCGAACGAGTCCGGCAGTCCCCGCGTCAGCGGATGATCGAGGTCTCGGACGTCGACGCTGAACTTGCGGATGGGTGGGTGATTCAAGAACGCTGCGCCGAGCACGTCGTGGTGGCGCGACCTCGCCATGATGCGCCCGGGCCGCCCATCGGGGAGCGGAACGGCCCTTCCGCCGCTCGTGCCGTGTAACGCGAGCCAACGTCCTCCCTGATCGAGCCAGGACGCAACGCGGCCCGCCTGTTCGTCGTCGAGATAAGGGCCGGCGACGTAGGTCACGAGCAGGTCACTCCCGGGGAGCCACGTCTCGATGTCTGCGAAGTCGTCCGCGACAGTCACGAGTGCTCGCTCTTCGGGTCGGAGCAGCTCGAGAATTCGTAGCCGCACGAACTCGATGTCATGACCCGCCGCCGAGCCCGGCGGGAAACCCCCGGTTACGACGTGCGCACGAGGGAACGGAGAAGAGGTCGCCATGGGTCCCAAGCTAGAGTGGTGTCCGGCCAAGCTCAACCGGAGATCCGAAGTTGCCTGGTTCGAGGATGCATGAAGCCGATCCACACGATGGAGCGATAGCCCGAGTCCTCCTACATCGCCCAAGCCCGCGAGCCACTGTTGGTTCCAAACAGCCGCGTGACATGGCGGGCCCCGGTCTCGCTAACCCGAGGCGGGACATGTACCGACTGACGATCTGGAGCTGCACGCACCACGACCTGACTCGCACGAAAGGATGATCCCAATGCCGAGCTTCGAACTGTTGATCAATGGCCGGATGGTGCCGGGAGCCGCCACTCTCGACGTGATCAACCCCGCCACCGAGAACCTCGCTGGGACCTGCTCGCGCGCGTCTGCGGCGCAGTTGGACGAGGCCGTGGCTGCAGCGCGCGCCGCCTTCCCGCAGTGGGCCGCCACGCCGATCGAACAGCGGCGCGAGGCGCTCGAGAAAGTCGCGGATGTCGCCATGGCCAACGCTCAGGAGCTGGGGAAGATCCTGACGAGCGAACAAGGCAAACCGTTGGGCGACGCCGTGAACGAGGCGTTCGGATTCGGCGTCTTCACGAAGCACTTCGCCGGGATGGAGCTGCCCGTCGAGGTGATCGAGGACAGCGACCGTCGACTGGTGGAGGCGCATCGAACCCCGCTGGGGGTCGTTGGCGCGATCATCCCCTGGAACTTTCCGCTCGTGCTCCTCGGTTTCAAGCTCGCTCCGGCCCTACTCGCGGGCAATACGCTGGTCGTGAAGCCGGCACCGACCACGCCGCTCGCGACGCTCCGGCTCGCCGAGTTGATCAAGGACGTACTCCCCGCGGGCGTGCTCAATGTGGTCGCCGATGCGAACGATCTCGGCTCTCGCATCTCGGCACATCCGGACATCCGAAAGATCTCCTTCACCGGCAGCACGGCGACCGGTGCGAAGGTGATGGCCGGTGCGGCGTCTACGATCAAGCGCATTACGCTTGAGATGGGCGGTAACGACGCGGGTCTTGTCCTCCCCGACGCCGACCCGAAGGAGATCGCTCCGAAGCTCTTCGACGCCGCCTTCGGCAACAACGGCCAGATCTGCATCGCGCTGAAGCGGCTTTACGTCCACGAGGACATCTACGATTCGCTTTGCACCGAGCTTGCCGAGATCGCGAATTCGAAGAAGGTCGGCGACGGCTCGCAGGAGGGCACGGAGCTCGGGCCGCTTCAGAACAAGGCGCAATACGAGAAGGTGAAGACGATCCTCGCCGACGCTGCAGAGAAGGGAACGATCATCGCGGGCGGCAATGCCAAAGGCGGGCCTGGGTACTTCATCGAGCCGACGATCGTCCGCGACATCGAAGAGGGCGCCCGCCTCGTCGACGAGGAGCAGTTTGGCCCCGCGCTCCCGGTGATCAAGTATGCGGACCCGGAAGATGCGTTGACGCGAATCAACCGTTGCCCCGAAGGGCTCGGGGGCAGCGTATGGGCTCGTGACGTCGACGCGGCTCGAGCGCTTGCGGCGCGGATGGAAGCCGGCACCATCTGGGTGAACAAGCACGGGGAACTCGACCCGGGGATCCCCTTCGGCGGCGCCAAGCAATCGGGCTTTGGTACCGAGCTGGGTCGCGCAGGCTTGGACGAGTTCACGCAGCGAAAGGTGATCAACATCGCCCGCGGGTGAGGTGTCGCGGCGGTAGTGCCGTCACGGGCGATGTCGGCCTGGCGGCGGGCCGTCTACTTCCCTGATGTGCCATCGGTCCATCGCCGATGGTGCCCGGAGTCTACTCACGTTGTCTGCTCGTCGCCGAGGCCAGGTGCGTTCGACACGATTGCGCAGCCGGGCGCGACTTCGGCCGCACAAAATGCAGGCGGAGATTCGATGACGCGTTCGAGAAGGTGGAGCGCATGGGCTGCGGCTCTTCGCCCTCGGGCGATGCGTTGGCGGTGGCGACGCAGCGAGGGGCAGAACGGCTTCGCGCGATGATTCGAGAGTCGTTTCCTATCGTCAGCAGCGGCACGTGCGAGGATCAGGGCTTCACGCGCATCCTCGACATCGACGAATGCCGAGACGCCGGCGCGGTGCTGTCCGATGACTCTGCCCAGGGGTTCCGCTACGACCAGCCGCCGGCCGGGTACACGTCACCGGGAACGGACTGGCCCTCCGGTTGCACGTTTCACAACGCCGATGTGCGCAATCCCTTGCCGTTCTTCCTCTACGCCCGCGGAGATTGCGGAGCCTACAACTTCCATTGTGTGTGCAGGTCTCGATGAGACGCGGGCTCGATCGGGGGTCGGGGTTATGCGATTTGATCCGCGTTGTCGTTCGCGACCAGGGCCGTTCTTCGTGTTCGCTCGCGCGAGCCGCGTGCTCTGCTGAACCGCCAGTTCGAGTAGCGAGAGATACGCGGTACTCCCCAAAACCACATCGACCGGCTCGAAGTTGATGTGGACGTGGCCCGTCGCGTCGGGTGCCAGGTCGACGAACTCGACGATGTCGCTGTCGTTCGCATTGTCGGTTCGGCCGGCGCCGGCGCCCGCGCCAAAGGTGGTGAGGTCCGCCGCGGTCGGGACGCGGCCGCCCGAGACCGTGTAGGGGGTGCGCGCGGGGTCCGAGCTTGTCCGGCTCGCGAACAGGCGGAGTGCGCAGCGGGCGTCCGGATCGAGACCTTCGAGCGTGAGAGAGCCCCGACTGCTGACGACCGTGCCGGTCTCCGCGGCTTTGGGCCAGATCTCCCAACGAGCGGGCGTCGGCGTGCGCGCGGGTTAGCTCATGAGCGCGAGGAACCCGCCCGGCGCGGCGGCCTCGATCGTGATCGGCGCATCGGTGGTCGGGGAAGGGATCGTCAGGCGAAGCGCATGCAGCCCCATCGTGCGACCTCGCGTCCCATAGCGCTCGTCCCCGGTGATCGGATGGCCGAGCCACGCCAGGTGGGCGCGGATCTGGTGCTGCCTCCCGGTCTCGGGTCGAACCTCGAGAAGCGTTCGGCCATTCCGACTGCGTAGCCGCTTGTAGTGCGTCACGGCGTCCTTCGGCTCCGTCCCATCTCTGGCGCTCCGCCGGCCGACGATCGCGCGGAACCCCTTGGCGTCCATTCGCAGCGGTTGGTCGATGGTACCGCTCGCTTGCGTTGGCGTGCCCTCGACGACGGCGAGATAGATCTTCGTCGCCGCCGACCAGCGCCGCGTGACGGTGTCACGCACTTCGCGCGATCGGCAAAAGAGCATCACCCCGGAGGTATCGCGATCGATTCGGTGCGCGGGCCAGAGCATCGTCGGGCTGGAGGGCAGGTCGAGCTGGCGCCGTAGCAGGCCCAGTGCGTGAGGCGCTCCCCCGCCGTCGGTTCCGACTGCGAGCAGTCGGGCCGGCTTGTCGATCGCGATGAGATCTCCTTCGGAATACAGAACGTCGAGTCGCTGCTCCGGGGTGCTCACCTTCTTCGCGGTGGCAAGGACAACGACGACGTCTTCGGCCGCCAAGGCGTAGTTGTGCTTCGTGACGCTCTCGCCGTTGACGAGGACGCGGCCTGTCTTCAAGCGCTCTTTGACATTCTTGCGCGACCAGCCGCGAAGATGAGTCGTGAGAAACTCCAGAAGACCGGAGCTCGCGTCGACGCGAATCTGCTCAGACATCGCGGAAGGCTCGAGTGAAGTGGTTCGGCTGATCCATGGCAGTGGTGGGAACGTACAGAAGGCCCACGTTGGTATCACGCCTTGGGTGTGAATGCCGGGTGCCGCCCGTCGGGGTTCGACAGCGTCGTCTTCGCGCTGCTACGGGACGCACGTGAGGATCTTCATTGATGCCGACGCCTGCCCCGTGAAGGAGGAGACGTACAAGGTCGCCCTTCGCTACGGGGTATCGGTGGCCGTCGTCGCGAATTCGCGCATGCGCGTACCCGATCTCGTTGGCATCGAGCTCGTCGTGGTGGCGCAGGGGCCCGATGTTGCGGACGATTGGATCGTCGAGACCTTGCAGTCGGGCGACGTGGTAGTCACGGCGGATATCCCGCTGGCGGCGCGCTGCATCGATGGCGGGGCTCGCGTCATCGGGATCTCTGGGCGCGTCTTTACCGAAGACTCCATCGGCGGTTCGCTCGCCACACGAGATCTGATGCAGCACCTGCGCGAGTCCGGCGTCCAGACGCCGGGTCCTCCGCCGATCTCCAAGAAGGATCGATCCCGCTTCTCATCGAAGCTCAACGAGTTGGTCGATCAAGGGAGCCGGGGGGCCGCAAGCCGTTAACGCGAGGTCGACGGTGTTGCACTCGGCGCGTTTCAGCTGCAACGCGTTGTTACATCGGATGTAGCCGTTCGCTTCGCCCGTTCGTTGCGTGTTCTCGTTTCTGTTCCGCCTGGCAACCCTTCATGCTCGCGGCCGACCAGGGGGCGACGAGGTCGATTCACCTGGCAACCTCACCGGAGTTGGATGGTATGTCCGGTGGGTACTTTCGGAAGTGCCGGCAGGTGAAGCGCGATGGGTTGGCTCGCGACAGGGCCGCGGCTGAAGGGTTGTGGGAAGTCAGCCAGCAGCTGGCCGGCTTCACCTACAGCCTCGAGTGCACTAGCCCCTGGCGGTGCGGCGTCGCCAGCGTCTATTCGTCGGTAGAGCGTCTTCCCCGGGCCGTGTTCGCTCCTCAGCTGTATCGCGATTCCTTCACCGCGCTGCTGTCGCCGCTCTCGACGGCTGCGCAACTGGCCCGCAAATCCTCGAGGTACGTGTCCGTCACGCTCTGGTGATACGGCGAGAGCATCAAATGCAAGGCTCGTGGCTCGGTCGTGAGGGCGGCGAACCAACCTCGCTGGAACATCTGGAAGTAGACGGCGAAGACGTCGATCTTGGGATGGCGGAAGGCAACGATGCCGAGTTGTGGTCGGCCGAGCACTTCGAAGCCCAGCGGCTCGATGCCGCGTTCGATCGCGGCGCGCGCATTGGTGACCTGCTTGTGCTTCGCGCGGTAGCCGTCGACGCCGAGATAGTTCATCACCGCCCAGGCGGCCGAGATGGCCCCACCGGGGCGCGTGCCCGCGAGTGTCGGGGTGACCATGCGCCCGCCGGGCCAATCGTCGCAGTCGAAGACCATGTGCTGCCGAAGATCGTCCGAACGAAAGAGAACGGTCGATGCGCCCTTTGCGCAGTACCCGTACTTGTGAAGATCTGCCGACATGGAACAGACACCGGGCACTTCGAAGTCGAAGGGCGGGACGTCGCCGCCGTTCATGCGGACGAACGGGGCGATGTAGCCGCCGACGCAGGCATCGACGTGAAGCCAGATCCCGCGTTCGAGAGCCATGTCGCCGAGCTCCTCGATCGGGTCGATCAACCCGTAGGGGAAGCTGGGTGCCGAGCCTACGAGCATGAGCGTGTTGGCATCCACCGTTGCACGCATCGCGGCCGCGTCGGCCATCAGGTCCTCGCGGACCGGGACTCGGCGGAGTTCCAGACTCATCAGCTTGCACGCTTTGTCGAAGGCCGGATGCGCACTGAACGGGACGACCACGTTCGGTTGGCCGTCCAGCCCACGGGTGGCAAGCGCGTAGTCGCGCGCCGCTTTTACGGCCATCGTGATCGAGTCCGTGCCGCCCGAGGTGATGTTGCCCACGCACCCGTCGTCGCCGTGCAGCAGGGACAGCCCCATCCCGACGACTTCGTCCTCCATCTGCTTGAGCGAGGGGAAAGCGGCCGGGCCGAGGCCGTTCTCGGACATGTAGAGCGCGTAGGCCTCTTTCTGCACCTTGGCGACGTCGTCGCCCGCGTTGAAGACGTAGACGGCGGTCTTCCCGTCGCGCCACTTGGCGTCGCCGGTGCCGCGTTCGATCATCTGCTGTCGAAGGTCCTCCCAGGGGGAGCCTGCCTGCGGCATCGAGTGGGGCATGTTCGGATCCTCGCGTGCTGTGGTTTCCGGGAGTGAGCGCGTTGCGCGCATTTCGAACGCATCACAGATCCGGGCGCCGTACCAGAGGGCTGCGACTTCTGGGTGGATCGGCTACGATGAGCGGAGACGAGGATGAGAGATCATGAGTACGCAGCGCACCCCTGCCGGCATCGAGTTCTTACGCACCCCGGCCGAACGCTTCGACGTCGTCGTCGGCTTCGACTACGAGCCTCGCTACGCCGACGTGGATGGTCTGCGGATGGCGTACCTCGACGAGGGGAGCGCTGAATCAGGGCACACGATTCTCCTACCGCATGGCGAGCCGACCTGGGGCTACTTGTATCGGTTCATGACCTCGCCGCTCGTCAAAGCGGGGCACCGCGTGATCGTGCCGGACCTGATCGGCTTCGGCAGGTCCGACAAGCCGGTCGACCGCTCGGTCTACACCTACGACGCGCACGTGGGATGGATGAGGTCGTTCCTCGACCCTCTAAATCTTCAGAACCTCACCGTGGTCTCGCAGGATTGGGGTGGCCTGATCACATTGCGCATTGCCGGTGAGGACCCCGAGCGGTTCGCACGGATCGTTGCGGGCAACACCGGCTTGCCCATCGGCGAGTCCCCCGGTGAGGGTTTCGACTTCTGGTTGAACCTGTCGCAGACCGCAGAAGTTCTCGATTGCGGAAGGCTCATCGCCAACACGGCGCAGAACCGAACCCTGTCCGACGCCGACATCGCTGCCTACAACGCGCCGTTCCCCGATGAGTCGTACATGGCCGGTGTGCGAGAGTTTCCGACCCTCGTGCCCATCACGCCGGGGCATGCGTCGGTGGAAGAAAACAAGGCCGCATGGGTGGAGCTCGAGAAGCGGACCCAGCCGTTCCTCACTCTGTGGGGCACCGCCGACCCGGTGCTCGGGCATCTGGGTCAGCCGTTCATCGATCGGATCCCGGGCGCCGCCGGCCAACCGCACCAGACCTTCGAGAAGGGCGGTCACTTCATCCAGGACGATCACGGGCCGGAGGTCGCGGCCGCGATCAATGATTGGCTAGCCTCGTCGTGACGCGCTCGCCCGACCGAAACGACACACGACTTTCCATCCCGGTGCGCTCGGTGCACGAGGCTCCGGAAGCTCTCGCGAACGACCTCGACGAAGCCGGGTGCCTCGTCGTGAAGGACGTGCTCTCGGCGGCCGCGCTCGCGACGGTCCGCGCAGAGTTGACTCCGCTGCTGGCGGCCGCGGGCGTCTCCAAGACCGACAAGCCCGACGACTTCTACCCGGCACATACGCGTCGAGTGACCGCACTCGTGGCGCGCTCCGAGGGGGTTCGCGACCTCATCCTCCACCCGGTCTCGCGCTCGATGCGCGACCACCACCTCGGCGCGGGCGCCGGGCAATCCCAGATCCACGTGACCGCCGGGCTCGAGGTTGGACCGGGCGCGCGCAGGCAGGTGCTCCACCGCGAGGAAGACTCCTTTCCCTTCTTCCCTCTGCCGCGGCCGAATCTCATCCTCGCCTCGATGTGGGCGATCTCCGACTTTCGCGCGGACAACGGCGGGACTCTACTCGTTCCGGGAAGTCACCGCTGGAGCGCGGATCGCACGCACTTTCCCTCCGAGGTCGTGGCCGCCGAGATGCCCGCCGGTTCGCTGCTGTTCTGGCTGGGTGGGACGCTCCACGGCGCGGGGGCAAACACTTCGACGACTTGGCGACAGGGGGTCATCCTCACGTACTCGCTCGGCTGGCTGCGTCAGGAGGAGAACCAATGCCTCGACGTGACACCGGAGCTTGCGATGCGTCTTCCCGCCGAACTGCAAGCGCTCGTCGGGTATCAGATGCACGGTTCGCTCGGGTTCTACGACCCGACCGTTCGCGACGAGCCGCAGTCGAAGTAAGGGGCGGGCGCTCGTGAGGGGGGCGTCCACGCCCACTCCTCGCGCGGATCGGTTCCTTCCAAAATCTGCCGAGCGGAGTCCGACGGAGCGTTTCGCCGCGTTTGGTGAGCAGGTCCAACCGTCTCTGAATCGGAACACTGGGCATGGCGCAGCGTACCAGCGTGCGAGGTCGTCGCACTGTGTGTCGGGAGAAGCGGCTCCGTCTGATCTGGAGCCGCCGTCCCGCTGCGCCGTCCGGTCGCGAGTTGGGGGCTTGCTCTGCCCGCCGGCCGACACGGCTCGGCTACCGCGCGGACACGACCACGGCCACGTGGTGAACCCACAGCGGAATCAGACTCGCCCAATACGCGACCATCCAGGTGAGACCGATGGCTCCGCCCCACGACGCGGCGTCGATGCGACGGTTCCGCTGCGAGATTGCGTCTCGCAAGCCCTCTTGCCACGGCACGCCGGCAACGGAGTCGGGTTGTTCGGCGTCATCCGCGGCTTCGGCCCGCAACGATCGCAAGTGAAGTGTCTGCCAGGGGAGGTAGATGAGCCCGAATGCGAGGTTCAGCTGGAGAAGGCCGACGCCGCCATCGGTCGGGGCGAGGCCCGAATACAGAAACGCGCTGGCGACCGTGTTCGCGACGAAGATGACGAACCAGCCGAGTTCCTCATAGAAGTAGAGATCGAGTCTTCGTGTGAGGATCGCGCCCCATACGAATCCCTGGGAGACGACGACCTGCGCGACCATGAGCCACGAGAGCGCCGTGACCCAGCCGGTGTGGTCGACGTCGAGCACCCGGACCACGTGCGAGAACTCGTAGATGTAGGCCACCTCGGAGAATGTGGCGAGCACGCGGGTGAGGAAGATCGAGCTGAGAGGGGTGTCGTGGAAGACGACGTTGTCGACGTAGCGGTTCGGGAACAGGCACCGAAACACGGAGACGCAAATGAGGATGAGTGCAGGGACGACGACGTGCAGGTCGGGGGTCGCGATCTCGAGCGTGCCCGCGATCAGATAGAGGTTCACCACAACGCCGAGCTTCAGGAGCCAGAGCGGGACGCGGAAATCGTTCGGCATCGGGCGAAGCCTAGCGTGCGCCTGGGCTTTCGTGCGAACGGGCAGGGGAATGAAGCTCTTCGCCCTCTTTTTCTTGGTGGCCGTCGCCGTCGGTGTGCCGTCTGAAGCCGAGGTTCCCGCCGCCGGGTCGCCCAGGCCGATCGGGTGGAAGGGCTATTGGACGGCTCTCCGCTCCCTGTTGGTGACGCCCGACGAGCCGTTTTTCACGACCCGCTTCGCGGAACCTGTCTCGCTGACGGGCCGGCACGCGGTCGTGACCGGCTGCGCTCCCGGCTCGCTCGGCCTTGAGACCGCGAAGGCGCTGGCCCAATGGGGGCGGAAGTTGTCGTGACGGCTCGTCGAAGGTCCTCGCAGGCCGCGGAAGCCCTACGCGCGGAACGTCGCCGCGAAGGCAGCGACGCTCCCATCGGTGCACATGACCTGGACCTGTCGCATGCCGGGTCCGTCCTCGCCTTTGCCCAGTGGTACGAGCAAGACCGCGGCCGGCGGCTCGACGTCCTCGTCAACAACGGCGGGATCCACCTGGACCTGATGTCGAAGTGGAAAGAGCCGAAGCTGGCGCTCGTCCACTTCACGTACGAGGCGCAACGCCGGTTCGCCGGGCCGAACCACCTGCAGAGCTACTGCCAGCATCCCGGCGGCGTCAGCGGTGCGCGCACCAACATCGCGGACAAGGGCTTGGAGGGCAGTAGAATCGTCGGCTGGTTGCGCAAGGCCGGAGCCCCGTTGGAGAGCCTGTTCATGGCGACGGCGGAGGAGGGCGCCCAAACGCAGACCCATTGCGCGACGGCCCCCGGCGCAGTAGGCGGTCGCTGCTATCTGGATTGTCGCGCCGGTGAGGCGGGACCGGACGTGGAGGACGAGGTGGCTGCCGAACGCCTTTGGAAGGAAATAGCCGAGTGGGTTGGCACTCTGCCGGCTGGAGGAGAGCATCTATGACCGATCCCAAGCGGGGCCCGTTTCTGACGACGATGGCCGTACTGTTCAGTGTTCTTGCGGTCTCGAACGCCACGAAGTTCCTCCAGAGTCTGAACTCGCCCGAGACGAACGGGTTCGTTCTCTTTGGGTATCGCTTCGAGACGCTGGTTTCGAACCTGATTTTCGGGCTCTTGTTCGCGGGGATTCTCTTCGCCTATGCCCGCGGCATCTGGACGATGAAGCGCTGGGTGCTGCCTCTGTCCGCCGCGTACGCGTTCTACGTCCCGACCAATCTCGTACTGTTCTGGTACCTTCGCCCACCACCGGACCGGCCGATCATCGGGATCATCGTCTATCTGGTCTTCGCCCTGGGCGGATCGATTGGCACCGCGTTGTACCTCTCCGCGCATCGCGACAGACTTCAGTAGCTCCGCGAGAGCGTCGCCCGGCACCACTAGGGGCCACGATCTGGAGTCCGCCAAGAAGCTCCCAGGCCCGCGACCGAGATCCGGAAGAGCGCCCGACGAGCGACGGGTTACTTCGTCTTTCGCGCGGTGACGCTCAACGTTCCGTCTCGCTGCGGCGTCCTATCGGCATGCCCTTGCAGCCGACTACCCGCCTCGGCCTGGAACCCCGCGCGTGGTCGCTCGTACTCCCGCTGTCGCTGGCCGATTCGGGCCCCGTGAAGCCTGAACTATAGAGCGAGAGGCCGATTCGCTATACCGGCACCGAATGACTCCGAGCGGCTCAGGCCCCACGGGCGGTACCGTTTCGGGCGCCCCGTTCGTACCGCCGCGATTCCTCGCGGACGACCCATGCGGTGGCCGGATCGGGCCGGCGCCGTCGGATTTCCGTGTCGACGAGATCCCGGCGTACCCGCTCTCCGGGGAAGGAGAGCACCTCTTCTTGAAGGTGGAGAAGGTCGGCCTCAACACGGCCGAGGTCGCCCAGCGCGTTGCCCGCGCCGCCGGGCTGCGCGAGCGGGATGTCGGCTACGCGGGAATGAAGGACCGGAACGCGATCACGCGGCAATGGTTCTCGGTCTGCTGCAAAGACGAGAACGCCGAGGCGTGGAACCTCGGAGACGGCGTGCGGATTCTCGAGGTCACCCGCCACAAGAACAAGCTTCGTACCGGACATCTCACCGGGAACCGGTTCCGCATCGCGGTCGTCGACGTGCCGAGCGGAGGCGAGGAGCGCGTTCGCGAGATGGCCGACGAGCTTCGGCGGAGCGGGCTGCCGAACTACTTCGGTTCCCAACGCTTCGGGCGCGGCGGGCGGAACCTGAGCGAAGCGTGGGCCTGGCTGAACGGTGGCGAGCGGAGTGGGAAGCGTGGGCGGTTCGCGAACAAGCTTCTCCCGAGCGTTCTGCAGGCGGAGGTCTTCAATCGCTACACCGCTGCGCGCCTCGCCGATCCGACTGCGCTTCTCGAGGGAGAAGTCGTTCGGTTGGAGGGCTCGGCGAGTGGGTTCGTCGTGGAAGACGTGGCGGCGGAACTCCTGCGTTTGAAAGACGGGGAGATCCACCGCACGGGTCCGCTGCCAGGCCCGAAGGCGCGGCCGGCCGGAGCGGCGGCGCTCGCGCTCGAGGAGCGCATTCTCGCGGACGTGGGCCTCACCGAGGAGTCGAGGGCGGCACTCGGAAAGCACGCGCCCGGCACTCGTCGCGATTTGCTCGTTCAGCCGGAGGATCTCGAAGCGAATGCGTCCGACGGTTCGCTCGTCCTCGAATTCTCGCTCCCGGCAGGTGCGTACGCCACGCAGGTCGTGCGCGAGTTTTGTGGGACGGACTGGGCGCGGCCCCGCGGGTAGCCGGGCGCCTCTGTGCCGAGGCGGGCGGCGTCGGGTCGGTGTACTCGGCTCGGTCCCTATGAGAAAGACTTCGGAGAACCCATGGCTCAGATCTACGACGTACTAGCCCCGTTTCACGAGCGTGCCGCGCGCGACGCGGCTCTGGCCCAGCTTCGCCGCGACGACCCCGTCCACTGGGATGTTCCCAACGAGTGGTGGCTGATCCTGCGGCACGCGGACGTTCGCGACGTCTCCCGCGATCCGGAGCTCTTCTCGTCCGAGCCCCGAGGGCCGTGGCATGCGTTCGAGGCTCATTTCTCGATGCAGGCGATGGATGGTGAACCGCACAAGCGGCATCGCAGCGTGGTGAGTCGGGCGTTCACGCCGCGGATGGTTTCGCGGCTCGGCGAGCGAGCCTCGCAGTTCGCCGACGACGCGATCGACGCGCTCGCCGGTCGGAGCAGCGGTGACTTTGTCTCGGAGCTCGCGGTGCCGGTACCGATGCGGATCATCGCGGACATGCTCGGCGTGGCGGACGAGCGGCTGGACGACTTTCGTCGGTGGACCGATGCGACGGTCGTCGCTGCGAGTGGGCAGGCGACGGACGAGGACATGGCGCGGGTGGCGGAGTGCATGGGCGAGTTCCACGCCTATCTCGCGACGGAGGTGGAGAGGCGACGTGCGGCGCCTGGGGACGATCTGCTCAGCCGGATCATCGAGGCCGACGCGGAGGGCACGATCGACTTCGGCGGTGATCCCGACCGCCTCGAGGCCAATGAGATCACCGACTTCGCGATCTTCCTTCTCATCGCGGGGAACGAGACGACGCGCAACGGTATCTCGCAGGGGATGCGCGCGCTGTTCGAGCATCCGGCGGAGCGTCAACGTCTGGTCGAAAACCCGGCGTTGTGGGAGACCGCAGCGGGGGAGGTCCTGCGCTGGACCGCGCCCGTGCGCGCGATGCGTCGCGTCGCAATGCGCGATACGACGCTCGGAGATCGGCGGATCGAGAAAGGGCAGTCCGTCGTGATGGTGTACGCATCCGCGAATCAGGACGAGGACGTCTTCGAGGATGCGCACTCCTTCCGGGTCGATCGCACGCCGAACGATTTCCTCTCGTTCGGGTTCGGTACGCACTATTGCCTCGGCGCCAACCTCGCCCGACTGGAGATCCGCGCAGTGCTTAGTCGTGTTCTCGAGCGGCTGCCGGATTTGCGACTGGCAGCGGGAGCGGCACCGGTGGAAATGCCGAGTGCGCTGCTGGATGGTTTGGAAGAGCTGCCCGTTGAGTGGTGAGGCTGGGCGAGGCCTCTAGCCAGGCCCAGCTAGAGCCCCAGTTCGACGATAGTCCCCGGCGCAGACAGCCTGCCGCTCGCGCCGGGCACGCCGCCCGGGCCACCACACCGCGGCCGGTACGCGGACGCCGCCTTCCGCCACGCTCATTTTGCCGCCTGGGAGAGGTCGGTTGTCACTCTCGCCGTCGAGGCCGCCGTTGGCCATCCCCTCTTGCGCGACGGTATCCAGGACACGGCCGATCGCTCGGTCCATCGCGGCAATGGGTGCGACGGCCTTCCGCGACAGCGGCGTAGCGCGCCAGCGCCTCGGGCGGAGCTTCGTTCGGGGTGTACGGTGCGTTGAACGCGACGTAGAGGAAGAGTGACCGCGTCCGGTCGCGATTCTTTAGAAGCCCGATCGCCTCGTCCGCGATTAGTGTGGTCGAGTAGCCCTCCTCGCGGACCGTTCCGCTGCCAGTCGTGGCCGCCGCCGTGGTTGTGATCCCAGTAGCCGATGCCGCCCGTCACGTGTCCTTAGAAGTGCTCGAAGCCGCGCTCATGCGGGAAGAGGTCGGGGGTGTAGTGGCCAAGATGCCACTTGCCGACCATTGCGGTCTCGTACCCCTGCTCGGCAAGGTACTGCGGCAGGATCTTCTCGTCGGGAGGGAGGCCCGTCTCTTCGTTCTTCGAGATGGGGCGACCGACACCTAGGCGCAACAGAGACTTCCCGGTCATGAGGCCGGCGCGCGTCGGGCTACAGCTGGGCTGGACGTAGAACCGGTCGAGCTCGATGCCCTCGCGCGCGATGCGATCGATGTTGGGCGTGCGGATCTCGCTGTCGTGGTACCCGACGTCGCGCCAGCCGAGATCGTCTGCGAGGAGAACGATGATGTTCGGTCGCGTTCCTTTCTCTCGCGGGGCGGAGGCCCCGAGGCCGAGCAGGGCAAGGGCCAGGGCGGGACTCCGGAGAACGCCATTCACCGGTGGACTCTGCTGGAGAGGAGCCGCGTCTTCAATGCGGCGATCCCCTTGAGCCGGGTCCGTTGCGCGAATAGCGTCCCGGCCATGTCGAGAGCGCATGCCCTGGACCAGATCGCTCTGCCGAGGTTCTGGGAACAGCCGGAGTGTCCGGCCGTTGGCCGGTTGCCGGCGCGCAGTCCTCTGGTGCCGTTCCCGACCGAGAAGCTGGCTCGCAGCGGGCGGTCGGAATCGTCTCCTTGGTGGCGATCGCTCGACGGAGACTGGCGTTTCCGGTTGGTGGATCGGCCGGAGCGCGCGCCGAAGGGATTCGCGTCGCCGGAGTTCTCGGACACTGCCTGGTCTAAGGTGGCGGTCCCGGGGAACTGGACCCGGCAGGGATTCGATCGTCCCCACTACACCAACGTGATCATGCCGTTCTCGGGGGAGCCGCCGTTCGTGCCGGCGGAGAACCCGACCGGGCTGTACCGCACGACGTTTCGTGTCCCGGCGGCCTGGCGTCGGCGACGTACGGTTCTCCACGTCGGTGGTGCGGAGAGTGCGCTCGCCGTTTGGCTGAACGGAGGGTTCGTCGGGTTCCACAAAGACTCCAGGCTGCCCGCGGAGTTCGACCTCACGCCGCACCTCGCGGCCGGGCCGAACACGCTGGCCGCCATGGTCGTGCGATGGTCGGACGGGAGTTGGATCGAGGACCAGGACCATTGGTGGATGGCCGGTCTCCATCGGAGCGTTCATCTCTACTCGACGGACGCCACGTGGATCGCGGACGCGAAGCTGACGGGTGGCTTGGAAGCAGATGCTGGCATCCTGGACGTCGTGACCGACGTGGGCTTCTCGTCGGTGCCGGAGCCGGGGTGGTCGGTCGACATCAAGGTCGAGAACGGGAAGGGCAAGTGTCTCGGCACGGCCCACGGTGACGTGTCGGTGTTCCGGCGGGGAACTCCGCTGGACGAGTTGCTCGAGGGCATGTCGTTCACCGGAGTGAATGCGAAATTGCGGCTCGAGCTCCCGTCCGTCGAGCCCTGGTCCGCGGAGCGGCCGACGCTGTACCGTGTGCTCGTCTCGCTCATCAGTCCCGCGGGGAAGGTGAAAGAGGTCGCGGCCCAGCGAATCGGGTTCCGATCGGTCGAGGTCCGCGGCCGGGAGCTTCTCGTGAACGGGAAGGCGGTGCCGATCCGCGGTGTGAACCGCCACGATCACGACGCGGACCACGGCAAGGCGGTCACGCGTGAAGGGATGCGCCGCGACGTCGAGCTGATGAAGCAGTTCAACGTGAACGCGGTTCGGACCGCGCACTATCCGAACGACCCGTACTTCCTGGATCTGTGCGACGAATATGGTCTGTACGTCATCGACGAGGCCAACATCGAGAGCCACGCACGGCAGAAAAGCCTCTGTGACGACTCGCGCTATCACCCGGCGATCCTCGACCGTTGTCGGCGCATGGTGCTGCGGGACGAGAATCACGCGTGCGTGATCGGGTGGTCCCTCGGGAACGAGTCTGGCTATGGCGCGGGGCATGCCGCGGCCGCCGGCTGGATCCGTAAGCGCGACCCTTCTCGGATCCTTCAGTACGAAGGCGGCGGCGTGATGCACGACTGGCTCGAAAATCCCGAACGGGTGAGCCGCCTCGAGACCGACGTGATCTGCCCAATGTACGCTTCGATCGACGATGTCGTCCGTTGGGCCGAGACGACGAACGAGGACCGTCCCCTGATCCTCTGCGAGTACTCGCACGCGATGGGGAACAGCAACGGGAGTCTCGCCGATTACTGGACTGCGATCGATGCGCATCCTGGGCTCCAAGGGGGCTTCGTGTGGGATTGGATCGATCAGGGGCTCCGGACCCGCACGGAAGAAGGCGTAGAGTACTTCGGCTTCGGCGGTTCGTTCGGCGATGAGCCCAACGATGCGAACTTCTGCATCAACGGACTGATCGGTCCCGACCGCGTGCCGCATCCGGCGCTGTGGGAGCTCAAAAAGATCGGCGAGCCCGTGGCGGTTCACGCAGTCGAACCGGCACGGGGTGTCCTCTCCGTCGAGAATCGGCGCGACTTCGAGTCGCTCGCAGACCTCGAGGCGACCTTCGAGGTGAGCGTGGAAGGCGAGGTGGTCCAGCAAGGCAGCTTCGACCTCCCGGCCGTCCCGGCAGGGCGCCGGGCGAAGGTCCGCCTGCCCATCCGTCGCCGCACGATTCCTCGGGGTGCGGAGGGCCGACTCACGGTTCGATTCCTCACACGTCGCAAGTCGCTGTGGGCGCGGCGTGGTTTTCAGGTCGCCTGGGCACAGGTGGATCTTCCTTCGGCGCGTAAGGGTGCAGTCAGGAAGGCCCGAAGCCGGGCGGTGTCGATTCGTGCCGCGGAAGACGGCAGTGAGGTTCAGGTCGGGCCCGCGTCGTTCCACGTCAACGACGGGACCGGGGAACTCTGGGTCGCACTCGATGGACAGGCTCTGGTGACGCAGGGCGCGAACTTGTCGCTGTGGCGCGCGCCGACCGACAACGACGGTGTGAAGCAGGGCTGGATGAGCGAGGTCGCCGGCGTGCGACAGCGCTGGCTCGCCTGGGGGCTCGACGCTCTGCGGACGACGCTCGACGACGTGCGGACCCGTCGGCTGCGCGACGGCTCGGCTCGCATGGTGATCGACCGTCACGTGACGGGTAACGGAGAGTGGACTGTAGAGCATAGGCAGACGATCACGGTCGTCGGGGACGGGACCGCGCGCTTCGACGAACAGGTGAAGATCCCGGCCGCGTTGGAGGATCTGCCCCGCGTCGGCGTTCGCTTCGTCGCGTCGGCCGCGGCCACGAGTCTGGAGTGGCTCGGGCGCGGTCCACAGGAGACCTACAGCGATCGCTACGTCAGTGCTCCGTTCGGTCGGTGGTCGATGCAGGTTGCCGATACGTACGTCCCGTACGTGGTGCCGCAGGAGCACGGCAGCCACTTCGACACCCGCTGGTTCTCTCTGTCGACGGGGGATGGTGCGGGCGTTCTGGTCGGCGCGGAGAAGCCGTTTTCGTTCTCCGCGTCGCACTTCACCGCGGACGATCTGACCGCCGCGCGTCATACTGCGGAATTGCACGCCAGGGAGCCCGTCTTCGTTCACGTCGATGCCTTCCTGCGGGGCTTGGGGACCGGCGCGTGTGGGCCGGATGCGCTTGCGCGGTATCGTGCGGGGGGTGGGCGATACGCGTGGCGCTGGTGGCTTCGACCGTACGAACGTCGTTGACTTTTGGGCGGGCAGGGTCCAGCGATGCCCACCGAACTCGGCATGCTCGTCCTCTGGGTGCTTCTCTCGCTTGCGCAGGCTTTCCCTGCGCTAGCCTCGGTCCTGTGGGCGCACGGGTTTGCGTACGGGGACGGAACCGCGAGCCCGGCGCCCGCTAACGTTTGCGCGCGGCGGTCGGGCCGGCAGGCATCCCGCGGTCGCGACCTGGGTAGTACATTGGCTTCTCGTCCGGATTCTCCTCGCCAAAGCGAACGGAGCGACGGTGCCAGCGGCGGTACTTGTCGTCGGACATGCCGAGCCGTTTCCCCCGATTTGCGATCAGTGCCCGCTGCACCGCCCAGACGTTGCGGGTCGACAGGCGCCAATCGCACCGATCGAGCCGCCGCAGGTCGTAGGTGGCGTAGCCGGTGATGCGTCCGGTGCGGTCGATGAACGGTGGCATATAGCTTCGTACGAGGGATTTGAGTGTGCGAAAGACCGTTCGTCGGCCGTGTAGCCCCGGGTCGCGGGAGCGTGCGACGGTTCCGAAGCGGCCGTCGCGCTCGAACAAGAAGAGGACTTGGTCGAGCTGGTCCTTCGAGCGCAGGTCGAGCAGGAGCGGCGGAAAGCCGTGCGCTTCGAGGATGGTCGCCCCAGAGAGCGCGGCTTCGAGGCAGTGGGCCTGCGGCCTCCGCAGTACGCCGCGCAATGTGCGCGCGGACGCGCCTCCGGGTTCGGTGTTGTAGGCAAGCGAGTCGACGAAGGCCCGCGCTTAGCGCGGTGTCCGACCGGGGACAGGTGCCAGCCGGACGGTTCCTGCTCGCGTTAACGAGTGGGGGCGCCAGGCGAGTACGGGCGCCCCTCACACCAACCGGCCGCTGCTCGTGCTCCGGGGCCCCGGCCTGTGCTAGCGTTAGGGCAGTGCTCTCACGGCCGCTCCGCGCGTGGCTGGCGCTCAGGCTCGAACGCAACGCGGACGATGAAGTGTTTTGTCCGCAATTCACGAACCAGTTCCGTGACGAGGAACCCGAGGCGGTGGTCGAGCTTCTCGAGCGCGAAACGGCACGGCTTCTAGCCCGTATGCCGGTCTTCCTGCAGAAGGTGCGGCTTCCCGGCCGGACAGGGCCGCGCGCCGACCTGGACGTTCTGCACGAGAGCTATCTGCAATCCCATGAGATCGTTAAGGAGTTCTTTCAGCACGCGTTCGAGTTTCGGATTGAAGCCCCGGGCCGGTTCGTTCGGGCCATCGAGATGCAGCATCTACTCGGGCAACTCGAGGAGTCGACCTTCGGGGTGGCGCGGTTGGCCCTCTCTGCGGAGTCGTCGTCCCCGACTTTTGCGATGCTTCGCAACACGCTCGTAGAGTCCGTCGACTTCATGCTCCATACCACAATTGATTGCTTCGACGGTTCGAACGAGAAGGATCGTCTGATTTTCGAAGCCGTGACGAGCGACAAGGGGCCCCTGATCGCAGAGATGCGTGAGGCGCACCTCGATGACGCCGAGCACCTGAGCCGGGCGGAGCAAGCTGCGCTGCTGGCGCTCTTGATCCACTTTGAGGCCCTTGTGAACCAAATGCACCAATTGGGCGTGCGTCGTCAGGCCGCGATCGCCTCCGGTGCGGGATAGCGGAGTAAACGATGAAGATCGCGTTGGCCTTCGTGGCCGGGGTGGCGCTGACGCTCGGCGCCGTGTTCGTTCTCACCGGTTCGGTCGTGGCACCGCCGGTGGAGAAGAGCCGAAATCTGCAGGCCAGCTACGACCAGTTCGTCCAGACGCTGGCAGATGCCGGCGACTTCGTAGAAGGCCACAAGTGGTACGGGACCGAGCGGGAGCAGGCAGAAGCGTATCGCCACATCATGCGGATCCTGATCTCTTCCTTGGAGGAGCGGGGTCTCATGGATCCGCACTTTCCCTACTTCCGCATCATTCGCCCGCGGACGAAGTCGGGGATGGACAACTCGGACCAGCGCTACCTAGCGGCGGCGTTGGACGGGGGTTCGGAGTATCGGGTGTGGGGGACGCGGGGCAGCAGTCGTCGTCTGGATTTCGTCCTCTACGAGGATGTCGTGCAGGGCCGGACTCTCGCCACGCTCTCGACGAACGAGCTCGTCGTCGACGAGGATGGGCGTTTCGAGGTGGTCGTGAGCCCGGACGAGCACGCGGGCAACTGGCTGCGGAGCGAATCCGTGCCGCTCAAACTTCTCGTTCGCCAGATCCACTCGGACTGGGAGAACGAGCGGCCGGGTGAGGTCCACATCGATCGGATGGGGAAGCCGCTCGTCGTCGCGCCGGAGATGAACGCGGAAATCATGGCGGCGCGTCTCGATGCGGTCGCTGACGACTTCGCGACCCGCGTGCGACACTGGCCAGAGTTCAGCCGCACGCGGATCGCCCTCGCTCCTGCGAACTGGCTGACCCCGGCCCAGGACACCGGTGCGATGGGGGGCCTGCCGGGCCGCTTGATGGTCGGAGGCCATTTCGACCTGGAAGAGGGCGAAGCGCTGATCATCAAGAGCTACCCGAGCAACGCCGTCTACCAGGCGATCCAGCTGGGGCATCACTGGTGGGAATCTCTCGACTATGCGGATCGCCAGACCAGCCTGACAGCCGATCAAGCGCGGCTGAGCTCTGACGGCGCGTACTATCATGTGATCGCTCGCCAGGATCCCGGTGTTGCAAACTGGCTCGACACCGAGGGCTTCCAGCGCGGGGTCATTTTCATGCGGTTCGACGGGATGCAGCCGGCGGTCATTCCCGACGGGGAGGAGCCGACCGCCACCAAGGTTTCGTTCGACCAGGTCCGGGATCACCTGCCCGACGACGAGCCCACGATCGCGCCCGAGCAGCGTGCCGCCGAGATCGCGGTCCGGAGACGCCACGTGCAGGAACGATTCGGGAACTGAGGTCGTCAGCGCGCGCACTCTTGCCCGGGCCCGGCTCCTCGCTCATCATATCGCCATGGCGTCTGATTCGGAGCTCCAAGACCATATTCGCTCGCTACACGAGGAACTCGAGTCTTCGTCGTCGATCGACGATGATGCGCGCAAGCAGCTCGGGGTACTCCTGAACGACATTCAAGTGCTCCTCGAGCGAGAGGGAGCCGACACGGCCCCCTCTCGCGAGTCGTTGATCGAGAGTCTCGAGGCTGCAACAAGCGAGTTTGAGACGTCCCACCCGACCCTCTACGCGACGGTCGGCCGATTGATCAATACGCTCAGTAATCTCGGGATCTGACGCGGGCATGGGCGGCATCGGGTCGGGGCGGTCCGCTCGGTCTGCCCGGGTTCCCTGCCCAGTTCTTCGCGTACTAACGGCTGGCGTCGGGGAATGCGGCCGAAGCGACCCGAGAATTTCTGCGACGCCTGTCCCTCGTGCGCTAGTCCCACCACTGCGCGACACTGAAGGCTAACTCGCGCGGATCGTCGCTGTTTCCGGTTTCGGCGGGTAGCCACGTCCGGTTTGCTTCGAACCGAAGTATCTTGCCCTCTGTCGGGTGCCGGGGGACGGAGATTTCGTGCCACTCGTGGTCGGGCAACTCGAGGAGTACGTAGATCCCAGCGGAGCCGATGCGGACCTCGAGCGGGTCGGAAGCAACGTTCGGGGCGAAGGTCCTCAGCCGGAGAGGAACGGACCCTAGGCCATGGCCCAGGGTCACGATGCCCTCGCGGCCGAGGGTCGAGCGAAACCAGGTCATGCCATCGCTTTCTGGCCGGTCGAAGCCGAAGAACTCGCCGCCCCGGATCGGAGCCAGCTGCATCCCCGACACCCGCATGCTGAGCAGTCGCGGGTCGCGCTGCGTGGGGCGGTGCAAGAACGGGCGGATGGCGCGTCTGGGACGAAGTACCACGCGGCGGTTCTCTCCGTTCTCAGTAGGCTCGAGCGGGAACGCGAAGCTCGTGACGTCGGGGTTTACGACCAGCGGCTCGCGCACAGTGGTGTCGTCGATGCGCCAGTCGATCGTCAGCGGGCGCTCCAGGTCGAACCCGAGGGGCACGTCGGCGAGATCGAACTTCAGGATGCCGCCCGCGCCCGAGAGCTCGACGCCGCAGGCGTCGTAGCACCACCGCCACGCGGTCCCGCCGCCTTCCTCGAGATAGTGCATCCCGAACTCCCGGTCGTTCGGCGTGGGAGGAAATGGCGGACCTGCGAGACGCACCATCGCTGCCAGCACGCCCACCGTCGCCGCGAACAGGAGCAATGCGCCGTGGCGCTCCCGCTTTGCGCCGGCGGCAGCCGGCACCGACGCGAGGACACCGAGCCCGCACCACACGTAGAGCTCCACAACTCGAACGTAGAAGACGTACTGGACGAGCCCTATCACCGAGACGACGAGAATAAACGGAAATCCGACCCGGGGTTTCCTCGACGCCGCCATCGCGGCGGCACCCAGGAGGAGGAAGTAGGCAGCGAGCCCGAGAGAGCCGCGCTCGGCGAGGATCATGAGGTAGGTGTTGTGCGCCGACCCGTGCATGCTCATGTACCCCGGCGCGTCGCGTACGACGTAGTCGGGGTACAGCCAGCTGTACGTGCCGAGGCCCTGTCCAAGGATCAGACGTTCTCGTGCCATCGCCATCGTTGGCGTCCAGTAGTTCGATCGATTCGAAAGGTCGGACAGGAGAAGGCCGGCTCGTGTCCGCGCGGGCGGGCTCACCGCGAGCACGCTGCCGATCAGGAGCGCGACGGTGAGCCCTGCGGCGGCGACCATCTTGGGCCTCCGGCGAACCTCGAAGCTGGCGAGCGCGAGCGCAGCAAGCGCGGCGGTGATCCACGCCGCTCGCTGCAGCGTGAACAGGATCGCAACCAGGCCGAGGAACAACGCCGTGGTCCCCAGAGCGCGGTCCCCGGCACGCTCGGTGCGCAGGAGGAGGACCGGCCACGGCAAGGCGGTGAGCAACAGTTCCGCCATCCACGACGGGTGGTCGAAGAAAGAGTGCATCCGTTCGGCGTACAGCGGGCTGATCGGCCGGAACGCGGCAAGTGAGATCCATCCGAGCCGCTCCGCAATACCGGCACCGGCCGTGAGGAGTATCAGTACGGCGCTCACGCGCGCGAAGCGCTGTGCCCCCGCCTTCCCTTGGAAGACGCAGAGCGCCAGCAGGAAGGCCCCCGTCGCACTCAAGAGGTGAAGCGCTTTGGTCAGGGGATAGGCCGAGACGTACTCGTTGGCGAGCAGTAAAAAGCGCGTGACGAGGGCCAGGTCGGCGAGGTTGCCGACCGGCGGGTGATACCGAGTGGGCAGGAGCGACGCGAGCGAGAGCGCGAGGAACAATGCGGCGGCAGGTCCGACCAGCCCGGCGGACGGCAGCGGCGTGCGACGGATCGCGCGGCTGAGGGACCACGCCCCGAGTCCGGAGAACAAGGCCGCGTCCAGGAAGGGGAGGCGAGGGCCGCCGGGCCCGGTGCCGAAGAGCGGTAGTGACACGATGAGCAGGCATGCAAACCAGGCCGGGTGAACGACGGCGAGAAGGGCGACGAGCCCGACGGCAATTCGCGCGGGGAGGTCTTCGGCCGAAGCAAAGGCGCTGGCCACGAGGATTCCGACGGCGCCGAGCACGGCGAAGAGTGTGTTCGCGGCGGCGGACGGGTGGCCCGCCGGCGCCCATACGTAGCTCGTTTCCTGTGGGTCCCGTGCGCGAGGGGTTGCTTGGCCGTGAACCGGGTTCACTTCGCGTTCATACCTCAATCGGAGCCATCCCCAAGCGGTTGTCGCTCGCAATTGGCGGAAAGGCTCGGAGACGCGGTCTCGGGGACGGGAGCTTCTGCTGATTTCGGCCGGGTGCTCGTGATTGAGGCAAGCCGTCTGGGATTTCTCGGTTGACGCCCGCTCCGGCTCGCCGGTAGCGTTGGGTTCCACCGCGAGGACTTCGATGATCCGACTCCGCCTCTCCCTGCTCGTCGTTGCGGTCGGGCTGCTTCTCTCCGCAGCGCCCGATGCGTCGGGGTTCGTCTTCACGGCGACACGTAAGAAGGTCACCAACATCGCCGATCACTTCACTCGGCACCCGGCCCCGGACAAGAAGGCGAAGAAGGTCGTCTTCTTGTCGCGCGCGGGCCACGAGGGGGTGTTGCCGCCCTTCGAGTTCGAGGACACGTTCGACTTCGACGGCAGCGGGAACGACTTCGCTTCGGGCTCGCCACCGAGCCCGGCTTGCCCCACCTGCGCGGACGTCGCCGATATCGACAACCCGACGAACGTCTACCTCTGGACGAAGTCCTCGAACGAGGTTTCCCAGCTCACGTTCTCCGAGTCGGGGGGCGACGGCGCGAACCGGTGGCCGGAGATCGACTCTCGTGGCGACTGGGTTGCCTGGGATTCCGACCGGGACCACGTACCGGGGGCGCCCGGCAACGCGGATGCGAACGGCGAGATTTTCCTCGCCCGCGTCTCGACCGGGACGATCACTCAGGTCACCGACACGATCGGCGGCGGGGCCGACGCCAATCGGCGGGTCGCGATTGGAGACAAGGGCGACGTGCTCGTGTTCGAGTCGACGCGCGATTTTGCCTCGGTGCCCTCGTGCTCGATGCCGGACGAAACGACGTCTTGTGCAAACGCCGATGGGAACGCGGAGATCATGGTTTACGAACCCGAAGGGGCCCGGCTCATGCAGCTGACGGCCACCACCGGCGACACGGCCGGCGTTGCTAACATCCGCGCGCGGGTCAGTGTGGACGGGCGGTTCGTGGTCTTCCAGTCCACGCGGGATCCGGGGGCCACGCCGGCGGCCGGTACGATCTGCACAGGTCTCGACGACGTTTCGGCATGCGCGAACGTCGATGGAAGCTCGGAGATCTTTCTCTACGACCGGAAGGACCGGGATCTCACTCAGGTGACGTCGACCGGTGCGGGGCTCTGCGGGGGCGAGGACGCAAATCAGCGGGCCGACGTCAGCAAGAAGGGCAAGTACGTCGTTTTCCAGTCGAAGTGCGAGGATGAACTCAACGCCGGCGGATGTGGTGCGTGCGACGCGAACAATGAGATCTTCGTGGTCGCGAGGAAGAAGCAGGAGATCCACCAGGTCACGCTGTCGGACGCCGGACGCAATCGCTTCCCGCGCATCGCGAGCACCGGCGCCTACATCGCTTTCCAGTCGGATCGTTCATACGTGGGTGAGAACGTCGCTCATGAGGACGCGCTCTATCTTCTACGTCGCAGCAGCCTCGCCGCATCGGGCTTCCTGACGAGCCGAACGCAACTGCTCGAGGATGCGATTCTGTCGGGCGGGGGGACCCTCCAGAATCCGGTGGCCCGGGTCACGGTGCCGAATTTCACCGGTGGTTTCGATACCGACATCGATCGCATCGGGCTCAGCGGCAACGGGCAGTTCCTTCTTTTTCACAACGGCAAGGACGTCACGAATCAGGAGACCTGGCTCGTCGATCGCAAGAAGTAGCCCGCGAAGGCCCGAAAGTAGTTCGGTGCCCGGAGGCGGTCAGGGTGCTACACACAGCGGCAGGCCATTCTCGTTCCGTGGGGTCCGCATTTCGAACGCCCGGGTTGTGGAACTCGATGTCCTGGATCACGCCGAGAGACGGATCTCGGTGAGCTGAAGGAAGGACGTGCCGGAATGGAAGTCCCACCGCGGGACGATTGGGACGCGATCCCGCAGAGCAAACGCCGCCAAGCGGCGTTGCAGCCGGGGGATGCGGAAGACCGCACCTTCGGGTGTCGAGCCTCGAACCCCGAGGTCTGCGGCAAGCATCGGATGCCTTCGGTGTGCGCGTTCGTCCGGGAGGACGGAATGTGTCTGGCGCCGCCTCGCAGTTGGGCGAAGCTCTATCCGAAGTTGCTCGCTCGCGAGCAGGACTCGTAGAGGGCCTTTCGACCGGCTACGAGCGTTTTAAGAGCACCCCGGGGGGCGTCGCCGGGGTTGCCGGCGACGCCCCTAGGGCTCGTTGCTTTTACTGATTTAGAGGGTGACGACGTTCTCAGCCGCCGGGCCCTTCTGCCCGTCAACGACGTCGAACTCGACCTTGGCGCCTTCTGCGAGGGACTTGAAGCCCTCACCCTGAATCGCGCTGTGATGGCAGAAGACATCCTTCTCGCCGTCGTCGCGCGTGATGAAGCCGAAGCCCTTGTCGTCGTTGAACCACTTAACCGTTCCTGTCGTACGCATGCCGTACTCCCTTTACTGTTCGAATCGTCGGGATGCGGCGTTGCGTTTCACGCTAATCATCCTTGCCGACTACTCTCTGTTCCGGGACACCCGCCCGGTTCGGTCGCGCCCCAACTTCTGAGCGCGGTTAACAGCGATCACTGTGACCACTGGCATACTTCGTAGAGCAAGCCGTGCGGCGAGTCCAGAGAGGGCTTTCCTGATTTTCCACGTCTTTCCACTTGCTCTTCGGGGGCATGAGCCTGCCGGATGGGCCAAAAAGCCGTCGGCCCGGGCCCGCCCGGCTTGGTAGCCCCCGAAGGGGCCGGGGGCGAAAACGCTCCTCTTTACAGGGGAATTCCATGGTTCGACCGGCTATTCGACTCCAAAATCCGGGATCTGCGGGGCTACTCGGCCTCTTTTTCAGCCTTCTCGTGGGGGTGCTCGGGGCGTCGCCGCCGGCCCTGTGGGGGCAGTCGGCGCCAAATTCTTTCGTGAATTTTGAGAGCGGCCACACCCGCCCGCTCGCCCTTTCGCCCGATGGGGCACGCCTCTTCGCGGTCAATACCCCGGACAACCGGTTGTCGATCTTCGATGTCACGACGACGGGATTGACCCTCGTCGGTGAGGTCCAGGTCGGCCTCGACCCCGTTGCCGCCCCAACGAGCACTGAGGTCTGGGTCGTGAACCACCTGTCCGACACCGTGAGCATCGTGACGATCAACGGCGGGGATCCGATGCTGTCCGAAGTGACGAACACGCTCCTCACGTGTGACGAGCCGCGCGACATCGTGTTTGGCGGCGGCGACCGCGCGTTCATCACGACGGCGCGACGCGGGCAGAACTGTCCCGTAGCGCCGAGCTACGACACCGAGGGCGCGTAGCGATCGGCACGGACATGGATGCGAACTACAAACCCGTCGTCCAGGTGATGGGCGGGAACTTTCTTCGCCTGTTTCGCCAGATCTGCGGCTGGGCCGGGCGGGGCCTCGACAGCCTTGAAAACCAGTGCTTTCGTTGGGTCAAGGAGGAGGCACCGATGACCCGAGTCCGTTCCCTGGAAGGCCGTGAGGCCGCCGTCGCCGCGAGGATCATTCAGTTCTTGCTGCGGATGAACGTCGGCAAGGAAATCAAGCCCGTAAAGGTGCAGGCCCACTCGACTCGAATGATGGTCGGGAACTTCGTCGCGAACGCGATCATGGGCACGAGTCGGACGACCGTGGGCAATGACATTCGAGAGCTCGCGAAGAGCAATCGGCCGCTCCGCGTCGATCCCAACGGTTTCTGCCCCCTGCCCATCCCGGAAGTGAAGGACTGATCTCATGCCGAGCATGGACACGGTCGACAGCATGGTCATCAGGGCACCGGCGGCGGAGCTCTTCGACATCGTTCTGGATTATCCGCGGATGAGGGAGTGGTATCCGCGGTATCGGATCGACGTGATCGGTGGGGGCGCGGTGGAGCCCGGAGCGCGGCTCCGCCACGAGTTGTCGCCGAAGGGTTCGCCGGTGAAGTCTCGGTTCACGCGCACGATTCAGAAGATTGACCGACCCACGTCGATCGAAGAGACGTACGATGACGGTGATCTCGTCGGGGCGGGCCGCTGGGTCTTCGAAGAGGTGGGCGCGGATGAGACGCGGGTGTCGTTCTACTGCAAGGTCCGGTCGAACCGCTGGCTCATGCACGTCGGCTTCCTGCTCGGGGGAGAGCGCGGGCACAACATGGTCTACCAGCAGATCCTTGCGGCCCTGAAGGCCAAGGTAGAAGGCGCGGCGGCCTAGTCCGAGCCCGGCGTCGTTTCGGGGCAGGCGACGAGGAGTTCTTCGAGACTGGGCTTCGACGCGAAGCACTCCGACTTGCACGTCTCGGCGTCTTCTCCCCACAGAAGCGGGTGTGCCATGCAGCCGAGGTAGTGCATGCCGCTGCCGGCAGAGAAGTCGTCGCGCGCCGGCGCGCCGGGTCGTCGATCGTGCTGTCCGCGTGCCCCAGGCTGGTTCCGAATACGGGCGTGCCGCCCGCATCGTTCGTCCATGCGACGACGTGGGGTTCGCCGTGGCGCGGGCGATCTCCATGGGGTGCTGGTGCTCGTGGGTCTCATGGCCGCTTCCCTGGCCCTTCCATCTACTCGTATCCGGATGAGACACTTGCCCAGGAGCTTCTCGCGATCGTAGTTCTTCCGGCCACGAACCGCCCCTGATTACGAATGCGAAGCAGCTCGGTGTTTTCGATCACGCAGCAGGAGGTGACGACATCGGCACTGGTGTGAAGTGTAAAGTGCAGTTCACGTTCTTGCACGACCCGTTGCCCTGAGGGGCCCGGCCTACGACTCCTCCTCGATCACGAACGCCGGCATCCCTTCGAAGTGCATGGCGGCCGAGATCGAAGTGCACTTGCCGGTCTCGGGATCGGGATGCCCATCCGCGATGCGCGGGATCGCGTGGTAGATCCCAGCGCACATGTAGCCCCGCGTCTCTGCCGCGATGCGTCCGGAGTGGTAGTCGCCGATGTAGTGGTCGTTGTTGACCTTGTAGAAATTCTCGGTGTCCCAGTAGTAGCCCATGACGCCCTCGAGCCGACCGTCGGGTAAGAGCTTCGCTCGCACCCGCGCATCTCGGAAGAAGAACTCGTCGTCGATGACCTGCTGCTTCAGGCGGAGTCGGATGTCGATCGGGTCCGTCGTGAGGACCCCGTTCTCGATGCGGCCCTTCGCGGAGGCGCTCGTGTACTTCGCTTCGTTGTGGACGCGTAGACTCAAATCGCGCAGGACATCGCCCGACGCGCTGAGAGTGACCGGGTCCGCGCTCGAGAAGATGCGGAACTCCACGTTCTCGTCATTCTGCGGGTCGTCGACGCCCGTGAGCTCGAAGAGGATCGGGAAGCCCTCTTTGATGAAGTTGCCTTCGCGGTACATGCGATCCAGCTGCCCGTCGGGTTGGTAGCCCTTGGTGCAGCCGAGTAGTCGCCAGTGTTGGTTGTCGATCCCGGTCTCGCCGTCAGGGCTCGTGAAGTCCTTGTGCGCGCATCCGCTGCCGTCGTCACCACTGGAATCGACGCCGTCGAGGTCGAGTCCCGCCACCGGAATCGAGGCTTTGAACGTCTTGAAGCCGGGATCGGGCTGCGCGGTGGGCTCGCTGCATGCGTCGGGAGGGAAGAACTTCTGCTGGGCTTCGCTGTACCCGATCTCCTTGATCGCGGCTGCGAACTCCTTGGTGTCCACCTCGTAGTACTCGGACTCGGAGGGGTTCATGCCGTCGGGGCAATCGGCCGGCTTTGCGTCGGGGAGCTCGTCGTACCATTGGGATACGACAAAGCCGCGGGTTCCGGTCCCTGTTGCCGCGACGACCGCGGCCGGCTCGGTCGGAGCGGCCGCGGCGGGTGGTGGAGGGTCGTTCTGGGTGGCCGGAGGAGCTGTCGTGGACTCGCAAGCAAACAGAAACGCCGTCAGAACCAACCCGTTTTGCCACCAGGATCGAGTGCTCATTGCATGACCTCCGCAAGGATCCATAGCGCATGTTTGGGCAAAGGTGAACGCTTGAAACCACTAGCCATCCGCCGCCCGAGATGATGAAGGAGAATGCGTGATCTCGAAGACCCGGATGCTCGATCTGGTGACGAGTCTGCAAGCCGACGGGGTTGCGACGGCGCTTGCGGAGAACCCGAAACTATTGCGATTCCCTGACGATCGGGGCCGGAACTAGCTGCACCTTTGCCGCGGCTCGAACCCCAGTCGGAAGCCGTTGGGACGCATCCGGACGGCGGAGGTGCTCTTGGGTGCGGGACTCGGCATCGACGCTGTGGCCTTCCGGGAAGGGAAGTGAAGGCGCCGCCGGAGTGACGCACGACACTTCGAGATGCTACACGTACATGAGGCCTGCGGGGACATCGCGGATGCGAAGGGGGCGACGCTGGCGCAGATCCTGGGCCGCAAGCGCTCGGCCGCGTCCCGCAATCTCGACGCTCGCTGAGGAGATGCCAATGACCTACGCCGCTCACCGCCGCATCATCGATGCGGACAGTCACGTCATCGAGCTCGATGACTTCCTCGTGGAGTTCGCCGACCCGGCCGAGCGGGCGCTCATCCCGCCGATGGACGCGCAGACGGAACTCCCGGTCGTGCCCGAGGCTCTCGCCCGCGCAAAGGAGCTCTTTGCGCTTCGTCAGGAAGACGATGCGGTGATGGCGAAGTTCGAGGCGAGCCTCCTGGACACGCGCAAGAGCGGTTGGAGTCGGATCGGAGCGTTCGACCCCAAGGAGCGCTCGCACGCACTCGATCTGTTCGGCTTCGAGATGCAGCTCGTTCTGCCGACGTTCGCGTTTCACCAGTTCGCCCACAGCAAGGATCCGCGCGTTCTCGAGGCGGGGGCGCGCGCGCTGAACCGGGCGATGGGCGCCTTCTGCGGTCACGATACGCGGCTTCGCGCGATCGGGTACATTCCGCTCTCTCTCGGACCAGAGGTCGCGGCGGGGCTCATGGACCAGGGGCTCCGCGATGGTTGCTACACCTTCATGGTCGACACAAACGAGCCGAACCCGGCGGCCCGGTCCTTCACGCATCCGGACTTCGATCCGATCTGGAAGCGCTTTCGTGACGCGCGTGCGCCCTTCGTAGTTCACATTGCCGTGAACGGAGAGTACCAGCCCGTCTCACCGAGCTTTGGGAACAACGGGCAGGCGGCGCTGGCAGCGACCGGTGACGCGCCTCCGGGAGCGCTCGGGATGCTCGGTCTCAAGAACAGCGCGGAGCTGTTCCTGTCGGCGATGATCTTCGACGGGGTGTTCGATCGCGTGCCTGGGTTAAAGGGCATCTCGATGGAGCACGGCGCGGTGTGGCTCCCGTCGTGGCTCCAGGCGATCGATACGGCCGCGCACACGTTCCGTCATCTGCAGCCGTACCTTCGGGAGCAGCAGAAGCCTTCGGACGTCGTTCGCGAGAGCCTCAGGTTCGCGCCATTTGCCGGCGAGCCTCTGGGATGGATCATCGAGAACATCGGCCCCGAGATTCTCGTCTTCGGCTCGGACTATCCGCATCCGGAGGGCACCCATAATCCCATCGAGAAGTTCGAGGCGACGATGCAAGGGTGTGACGACGCGACGTTCGACGCATTCTATCACGGCAACATGGAAGCCGTGATGGGGCTCTAGGGGGCCTGCCGACGGTGCGCTTTCCGATTTTTTCGATCCTCGTAGCGGCCCTACTGATTGCCGGATGCGGCTCTTCGTCCAATCCGGCGGAAGAGGTTGCCGAGCCCTGCGGCTCGGGCGGCCCTCTCAGCGGGCCGGGCGGTGACTTCAACGGTCCCTACATGGAGCGGACGTTTCCCGCTCCGGATGGCACGGACCGGACTTGGCTGCTCCGCCTTCCCGCCGGTTACGAGGAGGGCACCCGGGCCGACGTGGTCTTCAACTTCCACGGCTCCGGCTCGACGGCCCCTTCACAGTTGGTCTACGGAGACTTCACGCAACAAGCGGATCGCGACGGCGTCATCCTCGTCACTCCGGATGCGAACAAGGTCTTCTTCGACCCGTCCCACGAGCTCGCCGGCTACTGGAACAGCGCGTGGGAGGCGAACCTGCGCGTGCGGGACTACGACGTCGACTTCGTTCTGGGCCTTGTCGACTTGATGAAGGACGAGTACTGCACCGACGACTTTTTCGCGACCGGCATGTCCGCCGGAGGCGATATGGTTTCGGCCCTGGAGTGTCTGACGGAGAGCCCGTTCGATGCCTACGCGGCCGTGACGTACCAGTACTACAACGAAGCGGAGTGCGGAGGCGCGCCTTCGCGGCCTCTCCTCTACTTCCATGGGAGTGCGGACTTCGTCGTGCCGTTCGCCGGCTCAGGCGCGCCCTGGTACGACCCACCGGTCCCGGATTCACTGCAGAACTGGGCCGAGCACAACGGCTGCGCACCGCAGCGGATGGAGGAGCGGGTCAGCGACGAGGTGCTCCGGTACTCGTGGGCCAACTGTGACGCGAAGACGGAGTGGTACTTCGTCGAAGGGGGCGGGCACACCTGGCCCGGTGCGCTCGAGGTGCCCGTTCTCGGTCACACGACGGCGGACATCTCCGCGAGCGACCTGATCTGGGAGCACTTCTTCGGGAGCTAGACTAGTAGGTGATCTCGTAGAGCGCGGCGGCGTTGCCGCGCAGCAGGCGGTTGCGATCGGCCGGGTCGAGGCCGTCGGTCACCTCGTCGATCACTTTGCGCGTGTAGGGATACGTTCCGTCACTGTGCGGGAAATCGGTCGCCCAAAGGACCCGACTCATCTCGAGGCCGCCGCGTACGTGCTTCACGCTGTAGTCGTCCTGGAACGTCACGTAGACGTTCTCGTCCATGTATTCGCCCGGCATCCGCGCGAGTTCCGTGGTGCTCAGGTGGTGTCGGTGCCTCTCGTAAGCGTGGTCGAGGCGGAATTTGAAGTGGGGGACCCAGCCGGCGTCGGCTTCTACGCAGATGACACGGAGGTCGGGATGCCGATCGAAGACGCCGCCGAGGATGAGCACCATCACGATGTTCTGAACACCACGGACCGTGTTGATCTGGCGGACGAGGTTCGAGTTCCCGCGGACCCGGTCCATGATCCCGTCCTTCGTGGTCAGGATGTGGAAGCTCACGGGGAGTCCGAGATCGATACACGCTTCCCACAGGGGGTCGTAACAGGGGTGGTCGTAGTCCTCGACGGAGGGATCGCCCGGCAGCATCACGCTGCGGAATCCTTGCGCCTTGATCGCGCGAAGCTCTTCGATGCCTTCGTCGATTGTACGCACCGTCGCTTGGCCGACACCGAGAAGCCTCTGCGGGTCTTTCTCACAGAAACTCGCGAGCCACCTGTTGTACGCGTCGAAGCACGCCTTCTTGTAGTCGACGTCCGGGTGGTTGCAGAGGATCATGCCCAATGAGGGGTAGAGCACTTCGGCTCGCACGCCCTCGGCGTCCTGAATCGCGAGGCGCTCGGCGGGATCGAAGCCGGCGGGATGGATCTCTTCCCACGGGACGGCGCGGCCGAAGTCTTCTGGTGGGCGACCGCCGGTGCAGACGAGTCCCATTGGGATGCGGAGACCGAGGTCGGAGATCTCGAGGACGGCGCCGGCCTGTTCGTCGAAGATCGCCTTGGGCCGCCGGTCGCGGAAGTCGGGGTCGATGTCGTCGTAGCATGCCTCGATCTCGCAGATATGTGAGTCGGCGGAGATCACGGGCTCAAGATCGCTCATGCGTTGGTCCTGCCACATCGGGTCGGGCCGGTCGACCGGTTCTTCACCAGGTGGGGTTGGTTTTCCATCGGCCCGGGTTGAAGGGCCTCGTTTCGGTCGGCGGTGAGGCGGCACCCGGCCGGTAGGGGAACCGAAGGCCGCCCGTTGGCGGTGCTCGGTCAGGGCCGGGACGTGCCCGCCGAGGTCGTTTTGAACGAGCGGGCGACGATCTCGTCGGTCCGGGCGGCGGCGCAGTTCATCGACGGGGACGCATTGTACGGAAACGACGTCGGGTTCGGCAACGCTGCCGGCAATGTGCCGAATCTCGTCGATCTGACTACGGGCGAGTTGGGCGCGGTCGTGTAGGACGCGATTCTCTTCGGTGAGGGTGTTGCCTGCCCAGGTGCCCTCCCGCGCCGCGATCGTGCACATCAGCCGCGTTCTCGGCGTCCGGCCGGCGGAGTTGCGGGGGGAGGGGGGCTTCGGCCGTTAGGCCGACCAGCGGTCCCAGTGAGTGCACTTCGCGGCTGGGCGGCGGTTCGGTCGCCCGAAGCGGCGCTCGGGGTAGCCGACCGGGATCAGCGCGACGGCCTCCACGCCCTCGGGGAGAACGAGGATCTCGCGGATCGGAGGGTGGGCCTTCGGCCCGACGGGACAGTGGTCGGTGGCGAGGGTGATCATGACCGTCCCGAGCTCGCGAGAGCGAGCCGCGAGCGTGATGTTCTGGATCGCCGGGTAGATTGATCCGAACAGGCCCGATGCGACACCGACATTGTCGGGGCAGGGCATCGTCAGGCAGGCGACGATGATGGCGCCCGCTTCGTCGAGGTGTTCGACATTGTGCATCGCGCCCGTGTAGATCTTGCGTCGCGCGTCATCCAGCTGGGGATCGGCGAGCACGCCGTCGCGGATGTACTGGCGTCCGACGTCGCGGTGGGTGTCGGCCATCCGCCGCATCTGGTCGCGGTCGGTCACTACGACGAAGGACCACATCTGCATGTTGCCCGCGCTGGGGGCCATCGTCGCGGCTTCGATCAAGTACTCGAGGTCGGCGCGGGGAATAGGGTCGGTCTTCAGGTGGCGCACGGCGCGCGCAGTGAAGATCGCTTCGTGAACGGAGAGCTCTGGCATGGGTCCTCGCTTCATGGTGGCTCGTGGGTCGGACTTCAAAAGATCGCCGTCGTGATCCCGCCGTCGACGACGAGACTCTGGCCGACGATGTAGCTCGCGTACTTGCTGCAGAAGAGTGCGCAGATGGCGCCGAAGTCGTCGGCGTCACCGAAGCGGCCGGCGGGGATACCGACGCGTTCGACCCAGCGGTCGATCTCCTCGGCGTAGCTGGTGCCGCGCTTCTCGGCGATCTTGCTGAACTGTTCCTGAGCGGCGGCGGTGTGGTGGAAGCCGGGAAGGAGATTGTTGATCGTAACGTTGTGTTTCGCCATCACCTTGGCGGCTGCCACCGAGTAGTTGGCGAGCGCCGCGCGCGGGGGCCCCGAGAGGATGCGCATCTCGCTTGGGAACTTCGCCGCTCCGGTGGTTACGTTGACGACCCGCCCGAAGCCGCGCTCGGCCATGCCGTCCACGGTCGCGCGGATGAACTCGGCAGGCCCCAGGAGGCCGGATTCCAGGTATTCCTGCCATTGCGCGGGCCCGACCTCGCGGAAGTCCGTGCCCCACGGTGGCGGGCTGCAGGTGCTGACCAGGATGTCCGGTTCGGGGCAGGCGGCCAGAATCCGCTCCCGGCCCTCGGCGGTCGTGTGGTCGGCGGCCACCGGGGTGACCGAGACGCCGGTTTCGGTCGAGATCTCCTCGGCGGTCGCGGCCAGGCGCTCTTCGCCCCGCGCCGAGATCACGAGATCGACCCCCTCCCGCGCCAGGGCGGCCGCGCACCCTTTGCCCAGACCGGCGCTTCCGCCGTTGATGATGGCCCGTCGTCCCCTGATCCCGAGATCCATTGGATGTCTTCATACGCCAAAGACGCCAGGGAACGCACCAGGAACCTTCTTGGGTCCCCTGAGTGTCGCGCCGGGTATGCAACTGGTGCATGCTCGATCGTGCGGCCGCCCGCCGCGGCCTACGAATTCCCACTGTTTTCCCGGCTTCGTCCGATGGCACGCAGCCTGCATTGGCTCTCAGCCCAGAAGGAGGAGATGTCCATGCCCGATTCCACGACGATGCCGCCCACCCTGTTCCCGAGAGATTGGCCCCGCGCTTGGCGCGCGCTGAAGATCCTGATCGCGGACTCTGATCGCACCGATCAGGTGTTCGAGATCATCGACGGGCTCGCGGGTGACTCGCTCGAGAATAGCTACCAGCGCTTCATCGCCGACCCCGAGGGCCAACGCCTGCTGCGCGAGCGCCCCTCGCTCCTCGCCGCGCTTTCGGATCGCGCCGCGCTCGCGGCCATGCCGGCCGGGTCGTTCGGCCGGGCGTATCTCGACTGCATGGAGAAGGGCAGCCTCACCGCGGATGGCCTGGTCGAAGCCGACGAGGTTGCTGCCAAGAACCTGGACAAGCCGCCGCTGGCTGATCCCGACCGTGAGTTCGTCGGCGACCGGATGCGCGACATGCATGATCTCTGGCACGTCCTCACCGGGTACGGCATGGACGAGGCGGGTGAGACCGCCAACCTCGCGTTCAGTCATGCCCAGATCCCGAACCTCGGGATGGGCCTCATCGTCGGCGCGGGTGCTGTCATCGGCCCGAAAGACCTGAAGTTCACGTGGCCACGGTACCTCGTCGCCGCCTGGCAGCGCGGGCGGGCCACATCGTTCCTCGGCGTCGCTCCCTATGAGGACCTGCTCCCGCAGCCCCTCGAAGAAGTCCGCGCCGGGCTAGGTATTCCCCCCGCGGAGCACGTTCACCCTATGGGGATTGCCATCGCCACCCGGGATGCTTGCGGGGAGGACGGCGTCCAATGGGTAAGTTGAACAAATTCTGAACGACTGTCGTTCGCCGCGGGACGGGCGCCTCCCCGGCGACCGCTCTCGAGGCGCTCCCGGTAGACCTTCCCGAGGCGGTGGAGCAGGCCGGGTTGATCTTCCGCGGTCTCGTGACCCGCAAAGGGCGTCACGAGCCGACCGTTGCGTGTCGCGTCGACACCGGTCGACCACGAGCGTGACGGCCAGCCAGTCCGTGACTCTGCAGAACCTGACGGTCGAGAACCCGGGGATCAACGCGCTTGGGCACGTGCGCCTCGGCTTCTACCTGTCCACGAACTCGGTCATCTCTACGGCCGAGATGTTCCTCGGGTATGTCTTCTAAAACTCGTACGCGCGGTTCCAGCGCAGTCGCTTCTCGCACCCGGCCCCATCCGGCCCTCGGCGGGGCGATCCGGGGCCTCGATCGCGGGGCCTCGATCGCGGGGTCGGCCGCCGACTCTGGCTACGCGAAGTACTGCTGCGACGTTGCCGCTGCGACGAAGTTCTCCTTCAGGTGCTCCATCGACTGGCTGTCCGCGTTCACGGCATCGAGTCCATGGGCCAGCACGTAGGCGTAGCTGCGCTGGAACGGCGTGAGCGGCGCCTTCATGAACTTCGCGTCGTAGACCCCATCGAAGGACGACGGTCGGTCCGGACCGAAGCCCATCCACTTGCCGGCGAGATGGCGGGCAGCCTTCATGCCGACGAGGCCGATGCCGGCCGCGCGGGCCTTGTCGAGCGTCGGCTGAAGCTGAGTCATCGGTACCGTGTCCTTCTGGATCGACTTGGCGTTCCAGTCGTACCAACCGGCCGGCGTGATCGCGATCTGTGCAAGAGAGAAGCGGCCCGTGTCGGCGGCGGCGTCCAGGACGTTCGCCGCGTTCTGATGAGTACTCACGCCCCAGTGGTCGACCTTACCCGCCTTCTTTGCCGCGAGGAACGCCTCGTGCATTTCGTCACTGCGCACCAGGGAGACGTTGTTGCCGGCCATGATGTAGTACGCGTTCACGTGGTCGGTCGCGAGGTCCGTGAGGCTTTGGTCCATCGACTTGGTCCAGTTCGCCGCACAGGTTTTCAGTTGCGCGCTCGTCAGCTCGTCGCCGGGCTGCACGTCGAGACCGACGAGGCCCTTCGAGATGAGGAAGATCTTGTCACGCCGTTTCTTCGCGAACGCGGCTAGGTTCGACTCGGCGTTGCGGTAGTAGTCGCTCGTGCCGACGTCGAAGACGTTCACGCCGTGATCGAACGCGGCATTCAACAGCTCGTCCTTGCCCCAGAACATGAGCGCCGCGCCGCAGCCGAACACGAGGCGGCTCCCTTCGAACCCGGTCTTGCCGAGCGTGCGATACGTCATCTCGGGCCATGCGGCGTCGGCTCGCGCCGCTGACTCGGCGAGTGCGCCCGCCGACTTGGCGAGTTCCGCGCCTCCGAGTCCGAGGAGGGCGAGAATCTGCAGCGCGCGGCGGCGTGTGGTCGGAAAGGCTCGTTCGAAGGATGTCATGGGACTAGCTCCTTTTGGCCCATCCGGCGGGACGGGCCCCGCTTCCTTCCTACCGGGTCCGGGCGCCACGTGGAAGCGGCCACCCCGGGGCGCCGGGCAGATGGAACCGCAGTCGATCTCAGCTGGCGACGGCCGAGCCGCCGTCGCAGGTAATGACCTCGCCGACGGTGAAGGCACCGGCGCGAGACGAGAGGAAGATCGCCAGGCCCGCGATGTCCTCCATCGTACCGACCCGGCCGCGCGGATTCGCCTGGCCCACGCGGTCCCAATCGACGCCGTCGGTCTCGCCCCCGAACCCCACCCCGGCGCTGAGCATCCAGGTGGGGAAGGGGCCCGGGGCGATCGCGTTCACCAGGATGTTCTCCTTCACGAGATGGGCGGCAAGAACCCGGGTCAGGTGATGAATCGCGGCCTTGGACGGACCGTACGAGAAGTTGTCGAACACGGGCGTCTTGAGCCCATCGATCGAGCCGATGTTGATGACGCGCGACGGGGATTCGTGCGTCGCCGACTTCTTGAGGAGAGGCAGGCACTTCTGAACGAGGAAGAAGGGACCCTTCACGTTCGTGTCCATCACCTTGTCCCAGCCGTTCTCGGGGAACTCGGCGAGAGGCGCCCCCCACGTTGCGCCGGCATTGTTCACGAGGATGTCGAGATGGTCGTCGCGCTTGGCGAGTTCGGTGGCTAGTGCTTCGCACCCTTCCAGTTTCGACAAGTCGGCGGGGATCGCGGTGCACTCGCCACCGAACTCCGACGTAAGCCGTTCGACGGCTGCGGCGCACGCGTCGGCCTTGCGAGAGCTGATGTAGACCTTCGCGCCGTTCGCGAGGAATCCCGCAGCAATCATCTCGCCGATGCCGCGCGAGCCTCCGGTGATGAGTGCGACCTTGCCTTGGATCGAGAACAGATCTTTCACTCTAGAACCGGTAGCTGACTTCGCCGCCGAACGCGCGCCCTTCGGGCCAGTAGCGGAGTCCGGAACCGCTCTTGACGAAAGTGGACAGTTTTTCTATTCTGTCCACTGCGAGAGGAGAGCGTATGGGCAAGTTGGACGGCAAGAAGGCGCTCGTGACCGGGGCATCCCGAGGGATCGGGAAGGGAATCGCGCTCGCGCTGGCGGAGGCCGGCGCGGACGTTGCGATTGGCTACCGTCGAGAGAAGGACGCTGCCGAGGCGGTCGTCGGGGCGATCGAAGGTCTGGGTCGCCGCGGTGCCGCCTTTGCCGCGGACGTTCGTGAGTACGGCGCGGTCGAGGCGATGGTGAACAACGCACGGAAGGTGCTCGGTGGTCTCGACATCGTCGTCGCCAACGCGGGTGTGCCGACGCGCTTCGAATCCACGCACGAAGTCGATCCTGGCTATTGGGATCGGGTGATCCAGATCGATCTCTACGGGGTCTTTCACACGTTGCGCGCTGCGCTGCCGCACATGCGCGAGCAACGCGACGGCGTCTTGCTCCCGGTTTCATCCGTCGCCGCGGATGCGTGCGGTCCGAAGGGCGCGGCGTACAACGCGGCCAAGGCGGGCGTGAACGCTCTTGCGAAGACCGTCTCTCGCGAGAACGCCCGTCGGAACGTTCGCTGCAACGTGATCGCCCCCGGTCTGATTCAGACCGATATCTCCGACGGCATGCAGGAATTCCACGGCGATCTGGAGAAGACGATCCCGCTCGGGCGTATCGGTACGGTCGAAGAGGTGGGCGCGATGGCGGTCTATCTCTCGTCTAAGGATGCAGAGTGGATCACGGGCAAGGTCTTCCGCATCGACGGCGGCGCCTGGTAGGGCGCGAGGAGGCCGATCATGTTCGACCTGGTCATTCGCAACGGTATGCTGATCGATGGGCGACGTACGCCACGCTACCGCGCCGACGTAGGCGTGCGCGATGGCCGCGTCGCTTCGGTCGGGAAGATTCCAAAGGGGCAGGCCCACCGCGAGATCGACGCCGAGGGACTCATCGTGGCCCCGGGCGTCGTCGATCTCCACACCCACTACGACAGCCAGGTCTACTGGGATCCATGGTGCTCGATCTCGGGCTGGCACGGGGTCACGACCGTCGTCGTCGGGAACTGCGGCTTTGGGTTCGCGCCGGTCCGTCCGGAGGCCCGAGAGCGCGCCATGCTCACGATGTCCCGCAACGAGGCGGTCCCGTTGGAATGCATGCAAGAAGGCATGCCCTGGGATTGGACGACGTATCCGGAGTTCCTCGACAGCCTCGAGCGGACACCCAAGGGAGTGAACGTCGGCTCCTACGTCGGGCTGAGCCCGCTGCTGGTCTGGCTGACGGGGTCGGTCGAGGATGCGAAGGGGCGCCGGCTTTCCGGCCCCGAGAAGGCCGAGGGGGAACGTCTTCTCCGTGAGGCGATGGACGCGGGTGCCTGCGGCTGGTCCGCCCAGCTCATCGGCCCCGACACCATCCAGCGCGACTTCGACGGCACGCCGATGATCACGGACCTGCTGCACGAAGAGGACATTCGGTTCTTCGCGCGTGCGCTCGGTGAGATCGGTCGGGGTACCATTCAGATGATCGGCGTGCCGAAGATCGCGAACCTGCTGGCGAGTGAGTCGGGCCGACCCGTGATCTTCAACGTGCTCGCGGCCCGGACCGACCAACACGGAGCGCCGGCGGAGTCTCACGAGATCCTGATCAAGTGGCTCGAGAAGGCGAACCGCCAGGGCAGACGGATCATCGCGCAGTCGGTCACGTGCGCGATCGACTACCAATTCACTCTCGAGGATTGGAACCTGTTCGACACGTCGCCACTCTGGCGGGAGCTGACCATGGGGACGCTCGCGGAGAAGATGGAGAAGATGCGCGATCCGGCCCGTCGTGCGGCCCTGCAAGCGGAGTGGGAGGCCGGAGACGCGCCGCTCGCGGGTGGTGGAACCGAGAAGCTGGAGGTACGCCTCGGTGTCTCGCTCGAAGATCTGGTGCTCGCGTACGTGACGGGCGACGACCCGGCGGTGACGAAGTGGGAAGGCCATACGGTGGGCGAGATCGCCGCCGGCACGAACGTACATCCGATCGACGCCTTCCTGGATATGTCTCTCTCCTGCGATCTCGGCGCCGGTTGGCAAACCGTCCCTCGAGAGATCGATCCGACGGCGATGCGCGAGATCGCGAACTGCCCGTATGCGGTTCCGGGTCTCTCCGACGGAGGCGCTCACACGAAGTTCCTCACGACCGGAACCTATCCGACCGAGTTCCTCGCGACGTGGGTCCGCGATCATGAGGTGATGGATCTGGAAGAGGCGCACTGGCGTCTCTCGGCGTACTCCGCACAGGCGGCCGGAATCACCGACCGCGGGGTGATCGCAGAAGGGATGCCGGCCGACATCGTGGTCTACGACCTGGACGCCCTCGAGCTTCTTCCGGCGGAGCGTGTCTTCGATTGGCCGGGTGGGGCCTGGCGCCTTGATCGCCGGGCGCGGGGGTGGAAGTGGACCGTGGTGAACGGCGAGGTCACGTTCGAAGACGGGGAGTGCACGAAGGCCACGCCGGGCCGGTTGCTCCGGCACGGGAGGGCCTGAGTCGTGGACGAGTCCGAGGTGGCGATCATCGATGCGGCCGAATGCTGCTTCGAGAAGTTCGGCGTCGCGAAGACGTCGATGTCGCACGTGGCCGCGGAGGCCGCGATCTCCCGGACGACGCTGTACAAGCGCTTCTCGAAGATCGAGGACGTGTTGCAGGCCGTTTTCGTTCGAGAGTTCGATCGCTTCGAGCGCCGCCTCGCGAAGAGCCTCTCCGCGCTGTCGAATCCGGCGGAACGACTTGCCGCGGTCGTCGTCGCGACCGCCGAGAACGTTCCCGAGAACGCCGGGATCGCTCGCCTGGTGGAAGGGCGCCGAAGCCGAGCTGAAGCACGTGCCCTGGCGGTCGGCCGCAGTGCTTTGAGCGACCGAGTCGAGACGATGATCAGCAAACCACTCGATGATCTCGCCGCACTCGGGCGTCTGCACGCGGACCTGGACAGGCCGGAAGTCATCGAGTGGGTTCGCCGGCTCGTGCTGGCGTTGGCCGTGGCGCCGCAGCCGGGCCGTCGTTCTCTGCGCGCGCGTCGTTGCCACGTCGAGAAGTTCTTGATCCCCAGTATTTGCAAACCACAATCGCCATCGTCCCATGGTAAACGCCGGCGGAGCCCGGCCGAAGGGAGAACATGATGGGAAGTCCGAAAACAGCGCTCGACCTAGATGCGCAGAAGGTCCACGAGATCTTCTCGATGTGGGACAAGTACGTGCCGACCGTCGAGGAACTCCGGGAGTGGTTCACCGATGATCTGGTGTTCGAGGATCCGTTGCAGCGCACCGAAGGCATTGTCGAGTACCGCGAGATGAACGAGCGGCTCCTCAAGAAGAACCACGACCTCAAGATCCAGATGGAGGCCGCCGCTCAGACCGGTCTGCACATCATGTTCACGTTCTCGCTCAGCATGGCGCCGAGCCCGAAGCGTCCACAGACGCGGATCTACAACACGGGGATGACGTACGTGCGTCTCAATGACGAAGGCAAGATTGAGTACCACCGCGATTTCTGGGACTTCAATACGATGTTCCTGTCGGCGTTCCCCAAGGGCGCCCAGGAGTTTTACAAGAAGATGGTGAAGAAGCTCGGCTGATGGCGAAATCCAACAGCGACTTGATGCGCGAGAATCTCGCGGGCTTTGACCGGTTCGACTACGAGTTCGTGGCGAGCGGGTACGCGGACGATGGGGTGCTCCATTTCGTCCAGCGGAAACCGATTCAGGGTCGGGCCGAGATCCTGGCGTTCTTCACGCGTCAGTTCGAGCCGATTACGAATACGCGGATTGAGATCAAGAACGTGGTCGAGTCGGGAAACCTCGTCATGGTCGAGCGGATCGACCACTACGAGTACAAGGGCATCCCGATCTCGTGCCCGGTCGCGAACGCGGCCGAGTTCGGGGATGGGAAGATCAAGGTCTGGCGCGAGTACTTCGACCAGCAGTTCGCCGTGAAGCTGGTTCAAAAGGGCATGGAGTCCCGGAAGCAAGGAGGCTGACGTGGCCGACTACGAGTACATCCTGGTCGACGATCCGCGACCGCAAGTACGTAGGATCACCCTCAATCGGCCGAAGAAGCGCAACGCGCTTTCGAACCCGCTGCGGGGAGAGCTCTTCCATGCGTTGTACGAGGCCGATGCTTCGAAGGACGTGCACGTCACGATTCTGCGCGGGGCCGGCAAGTGCTTCTCCTCCGGCTACGACCTGTCCTCGGATCAGACCGGCGAGTTGCCGTTCGAGAGCGCGATGGGAGACGGCTTCTGGCCGCGCCACGTCGTCGACGGTGCGTTCCGGATCTGGGACCTCGCGAAGCCCGTCATCGCGCAGGTGCACGGGTATTGCCTGGCCGGTGGGTCGGAACTCATGGCGTCCTGCGATCTCGCGTACGTCGGCGAGAGCGCGCAGATCGGCTACCCGCCCGTCCGGATGATGAGCCCGCCGGACAACCAGTTCCACCCGTGGATGGCCGGCATGCGAAACGCGATGGAACTCATGCTGACCGGCGATGGTGTCGACGGCCACGAGGCGGTGCGGATGGGGCTCGCGAATCGTTGCTATCCCGACGACGAACTCGAGGACCGCGTGCTCGAGAAGGCGGAGCGGATCTCCAAGATTCCGCCCGATCTTCAGCAACTCAACAAACGCAGCGTGCACCGCGCCATGGAGATCATGGGTATGCGCGCCGCGATTCGTTCGGGGACAGAGATCCAGGCCATGGGCTTCCACCAGAAGTCCGCGCGCGCCTACTTGAGGAAGCTCTCCGAGGGCGTGAGCCAGGCGCTCAGCGAACGCGACAAGCCGTTCGGAGATTTCCGAACGAAGAAGGACGAGGACCCGAAGGCCTGACGCCCCGGGGTGGCCTCGCCGTAGGAGGAGATCGAATGAGGGAGAACGAGCAGGATCCGGTTCGCGCGCTGGTGTTGGCGTGGGTCGGCAAGTCCTTGAGCAAGTTCGGGCCCGCGGTGGCGCCCGATGAGGTCAACGTGCCGATGATCCGGCACTGGGTCGATGCGCTCGACGACCGGAACCCGGTCTATCTCGATGCGGAGCGCGCGCAGAGCCGTTTCGGCGGCGTGGTCGCTCCGCCGGCGATGCTCCAGACCTGGACCATGGGTCGGCCGAAGATCGAGGGGATCGCCGAGCGCGGCGGGGCACCCGATGAGATCGATCCACAGAACCCGATCCGTCTCCTCGACGACGCGGGCTACATCGCGACGCTCGCAACGAACTCTGAACTCGAGTTCGTACGCTATCTGCACCCGGGCGATCTCCTGACGTCCGATACGATCCTCGAGTCCATCTCGGAGCGCAAGACGACCGGGATTGGGCAGGGGTACTTCATCACGTGGGTGACGACGTATGCCGATCAGAAGGGCGAAGTCGTCGGGCGGCAGATGTTTCGGATCCTGAAGTTCGTGCCGACGGGCATGGAGGCGAGTTCATGAAGCAATTCAACGAGGTCCGCGTCGGAGAAGAAGTGCCGACGTTCGATCTGAATCTCACGTCTACGATGGTCGTCGCCGGTGCGATCGCGTCCCGCGACTTCATGCCGGTGCATCACGACTCCGCGTACGCCCAGTCGCAGGGCGCACCGGACCTGTTCATGAACATCCTCACCACCAACGGGTACATCTCTCGGTTCGTCACCGATTGGGCCGGGCCCGACGCGATGGTGCGCAAGATCGCGATCCGACTGGGTGGGCCGGCTGTCCCTGGCCAGGTTCTTCGCTTCACCGGGCACGTCGCGGGCGCGCGGGCGGAAGGGGGAGAGGGCGTGGTCGAGGTGGCGGTGCGCGCGGCGAACGACATCGGCGATCACGCAACCGGGACCGTCACGTTGTCGTTGCCGCTCGGTCAGGGGTCAGGGGCTCGGGACTAGGGGCTCGGCGGTTGCGCCGGCTTCGGTACGCGGTTCCTCAGTTCCTCGACGTCGACCTGGTCGTGCTCCTCGGCGGCCGGGCATGCGTCGGCAATCTTCTCGCGGTCTGCATGGTGCGCCATCGACCGCTGGCGAAAGACGTCATCGACGATCTGCGTGGCAAGCGGCGAGCGCCTGGATGGTTTCCTCTGGACCGCCGCAGCGAACTCGAGCGCGACCACGGCGCTTTCGTTGCGTTGCAGGGTCTCCTTCATGCCGGCGACAATGCCCGCTTCGGCGCCCTGCGTGTCGACCTTAAACTAGTCCACCCGTTCTCCTCCACGTTGCGCTGGAGGATCTCGAAGTTGAGCGGGTCGGGTTCGAAGGCGTAGACGCGCCCCGTTTCTCCGACGAGGGCCGCGGCGCGGGTCGTCTCGTATCCGATGTTCGCACAGATATCGACGACGATATCGCCTGGGCGGACCGAGCGAACCAACCACTTCGTCTCGTTTGGCTCCCAGACCCCGAACTCGGTGATGTACGAGGCGAGCCCGCGATCCCCCGGAGCGAAGTACATGCGCAGCGGGGGTGCTCTGGGAACTCGCAACGTGGCCATCGGCAATGCTGTCTGCGGGCCTGTGGCTCCGCGGGCAGGGCGCCGCCGAGCACGCCGATCAGCGCCAACGCCGGGAGGAATCGCCGGCGGAGCGAGGCGCTCTGCGGATCGACGCTCCGGGGCACGAGGACACGGGCTGGCAAGTTCTGCCCCGGCTGTCTGCGCGACAATCCTAGGGGCGCTGGAGGCCCTTCAATTCGGCCCACCGGTTTTGGTAGGTTGCGCCGCATGGCTGAAGAGTTCGACTACCAGATCTGTCCCTCCTGCAAGGGTGAGTTCACCTTGGCCGTCGAGCGCTGCTCGGAATGCGACGTGGATCTCGTCGCGCCGGGCGGCGGCGCCGACGATTTTCCGCCCGCCTCTGATCTCACGTGCATCCGGGTCGCGCCCGTTCAGTGGATCGAAGCTTTGTCGGGTGCCCTGGAGCAGAGCGAAGTTCTGCACCGGGTGGAGCCCCTCACGCCGGCCGAGATCCCCGAAGGCGTCGAGGCCGTCGGCAAGGGAGAACTCTTCGGCTTGTTCGTCGACGAGGCCGGTGTCGACCCCGCGCGCGAATTCGATCGCGCGATCGCGGCGCAGGTTCTCCCGGAGCAGGATGTGGATGCGCTCCCCGAAGGGGAGGTGGAGGCCTGTCCCGCGTGCGGTGAGGAACTCGCAGCGGACGCGGCCGAGTGTCCGGAGTGCGGACTCGCGTTCGGCGGCTGACCGGCCCGCGTCGCCGGGTCCGCTCTAGCCGGCGACGCGTACGAGTTGCTTGCCGAAGTTCTTCCCGGTGAGCATGCCGCGGAACGCGGCCGGAGCGTTCTCGAGCCCGTCCGCAATGGTCTCGCGGTACTTCAGCTTTCCGGAGCCGATCCAGCCGGCGATCTCGTGGCTGGCGTCGAGCCACTGATCTCGCCACTCTCCGACGAGAAAGAAGCGATGCTCGGGCGGGGTTTCGAGTGCGCCGAAAACAGTGAACGGCGTCTCCAATGTGACCGGATCTTCCTGGCTGTTGTACAGTGCGACGAAGCCGCAGATTGGAACGCGTGCGCCCGGATTGAGCCGCCGCGCTACCGCGGCCGTGAGGGGGCCGCCGACGTTTTCGAAGTAGACGTCGATGCCGCCCGGGCACGCCGCTCCGAGATCGTCCTCGAGTGAGCCGGCTTTGTAGTCGACGCAGGCGTCGAACCCGAGCTCGTCCACGCAGTAGCCGCACTTCTCCGGCCCGCCGGCGACGCCCACCACGCGCAGGCCGAGGATCTTCCCGATTTGTCCGACCACCGAACCGACCGCGCCGGACGCGGCGGAGACGACGAGCGTCTCTCCGGCGCGCGGTTTCCCGACGTTCTGGAGGCCGAAGTACCCCGTTCGACCGGGCATCCCGACGACCCCGACCCACGCGGAGAGCGGAGCGAGACTCGTGTCGGCGGGAAGCAGAGCGGGGGAGTCCCCGGCCACCTTGATGAGGCTCTGCCATCCCTGGTGGGCCGTCAACGTATCGCCGATGGCCCACCGGTCGCTCTTGGATTCGACGACGACCCCCACGCTCTCGCCGGTGATGACCTCTCCGATCCGGAGCGGGTCCGCGTACGACTTCGCGTCGCGCATGCGGCCGCGCATATACGGGTCGAGTGAGAGGTAACGGACCTCGATCAGGATCTGTCCGTCGTCGAGGTCTCGGACCTCACGCTCTTGCAACTCGAAGCAGTCGCCCGTGGGTTCGCCCGCGGGTCGTTTGGCCAATACCCAACGTCGGTTGATTCGCGAGTTCATTGGAGTCCTCTGGGATCCGTCAGGTTGATCCCGAGTCGGTTGCGGAGGCCGCAGCGGCCGGGGGCGAGTAGAGGTGTTCCCGCGTGGGGGGCATCGTCGAGGCGCCCTTCGAGGCGTGTCGCGTCGCGACGGTCTGGAAGATCCGGATGCTCCCGTCGCGAAACGCGAAGCTCACGCCGGCGAGATAGAGGATCCACATGCGGTACTTCTCTTCGCCGACCAACGTCACCGCTTCGTCCCGTCGCTCGGATAGGCGCTGGCACCACATCATCGTCGTGCGCGCGTAGTGCTCGCGCCAGCCCTCGATGTCGTGGACCTCGAAGCCGGAGGCTTCCAGGGCCGTCGTCATGTGCCCGATGTGATCGAGTTCGCCGCCGGGGAAGATGTACTTCTGAACGAGGCGCCGTTCCGGACGAACCTTCCTGAACTTCTTCATGCTCTCTTTTCCCGGGCGCGTGATCGCGTGGTTCAGAAAGATCCCCCGGTCTCGTAGCAGCGAGCCGACCTTCCGCATGTAGCCGGCCATGTTGTCGATGCCGACGTGCTCGCACATGCCGATGGAGGAAATCTTGTCGTACTCACCCTCGACGTCGGCGTAGTCGCGTAGCTCGACGGTCACGCGATCCTCGAGGCCGAGCCGACGAATTTTCTCCTGGGCGAACTCGAGCTGTTTCTCGGACAACGTGATGCCGTGGGCGCGAACCCCGTAGCGCCCCGCGGCGTGCGTGATGAGCGCACCCCATCCGCAGCCGATGTCGAGCATGCGCTCGTCGGGCTGGAGGCGGAGTTTCCGGCAGATCATGTCGATCTTGTCGACCTGTGCCTGCTCGAGGGCGCCCTCCCAGTCCCGGAAGTAGCCGCAGGAATACACCATGTTGGAGTCGAGGAAGAGGGAGTAGAACTCGTTGCTGACATCGTAGTGGAACTGGATGAAGTCTTTGTTGTCGCCCTGCTTGCGCCCCTGTCCGGTCTCGTCGCCGGCCCACCGATGGTCGACTGCGGACGACTCGGGTGGCGTGAACAGGAAGGGGAGGAGAGTGCGGGCGATCGCGGACTTGCGAACGCTCTTCGCGCGCTTTCGAGAGTTGCCGACGCGCGCGTTGTCGATGAACGAGTAGAGGTCGGTACCCTGGAAATCGATCTGTCCTCGCGCGTAGTGTCGCACGAGATTGTCGGGTGTCGGGCGGCGCAGGAGGGAGCCGACCACGCCCGGTCCCGAGATCGAGATGCAGAGGTCGGGCTCGACCTCCTGTCCCATCGGAACGAGTGTTCCGTCCCAGAGCTTCACGGAGATTCGTGAGTTGATTTGCTCTGCCAGCTGCGTGAGAAGGGTCTTGGCAGCGTGGAGCTGCCGCTCTTCGCCGGAACCGTTCACCGTCGGGGCCTCATCACCGCAAGCGTATGGGATGAGAGGCCGGTAAACCACGGTGTGGGCCGTCGAGAAGGAGCCGCCGGATGCCGAACCTGAATCTCAGTTACTTCGACTTCAATGGGGGGTGGGGAGACTCGATTGGCCTCGCGCCCGAGATCGGTGAGATCCGGTTCGAGGATCACCAGATCCCGGTGACGGATTGGCCGACGGTGCGGGAGACGACCCCCTTCCACTGCGTACCGGTCCTGGAGGTCGACGGACGCGAGTTTTCCCAGTCGAACGCGATCAACCGCTACGTCGGGACGCTCGCCCGCTTGTATCCGGCGGATCCGCTTCGGGCGCTCCATTGCGACGAAGTCCTGGATGCGAGGGATCTCGCCCGCCACGCCGAGCGGATGCAGGCGCTTGCGGCGGTAGCCGCGAACTACGGAGTCGGCTGACATGTCCGAGGCGTGGACGGCGGACAAGATGCTCGACCTGGGTACGCGACACGCCCGGCTCGAACACGAGCAGGATCTCGAAGGGGTCATGTCCACGCTCGTGCCCGACCCGGTGTACGAGTTTCATCCGATCGGGCTGTGCATGCGCGGGGAAAGCCTCGTGCGGCGGTACTACGAAGAGCTGTTTCGCGGCTTCGTCTCGGCTGCCCGCAATACCGAGCTCGTGGACGAGTGGGTGAATCGGTCGTCCGTCGCTCAGGAGTACCGGGTGGAACTCGAGATCGATGGAACCTTGGAGAGCCACCGGATCGTCGGCGTGCTCTTTCGGCAGGGAGATCTCCTCGGCGGTGAGCGGGTCTACGCGAGCGAGCGGTGCATCCGTCTCATGACCGGGTCGGTCTTCGATGCCTTGAACCCCATGTCTTGAGCCGGGTGGCCTGTTCACAGTAGGTTCCCGGCCACGTGAGCGATCTTTCCGAAGCTGAGCGCCACGCCGCCTATTGGCGGCGCAACCTCCAATACCTCTCGATCTTGCTGGCGGTCTGGTTCGTCGTTTCCTTCGGGTTCGGGATCCTCCTTCGGGAGCCCCTCGATGCGATCCGGCTCGGCGGCTTCAAGCTCGGGTTCTGGTTCGCGCAGCAGGGATCGATCCTGGTCTTCGTGGCCCTGATCTTCGTATACGTCGGCCTGATGAATCGGCTCGATCGCGAGTTCGGTGCTGACGAAGAGGACGAAGCGAGATGAGCATCCAGGGTTGGACGTTCCTGCTCGTCGGCGTTTCGTTCGCGCTCTACATCGGCGTCGCGATCGCGACGCGCGCGCGCAATACCGCAGATTTCTTCGTCGCGTCGGGGCACGTGCCGCCGGTGTTGAACGGAATGGCCACCGCCGCGGATTGGATGTCTGCGGCTTCGTTCATCTCGATGGCCGGGCTCATCTCTTTCATGGGGTACGATGGCTCGGTCTACTTGATGGGGTGGACGGGTGGGTACGTCCTGCTCGCTCTCCTCGTCGCTCCGTATCTCCGGAAGTTCGGTCAGTTCACCGTGCCGGACTTCATCGGGGACCGGTATGCGTCGCGGGCGGCGCGGATCGTTGCGGTCGCCTGCGCGATCTTCATTTCGTTCACGTACGTCGCCGGGCAGATGCGCGGCGTCGGGATCGTCTTCTCTCGATTTCTCGACGTCGAGATCGAGACGGGTGTCATCGTCGGCATGGCGATCGTCTTCTTCTACGCCGTGCTCGGTGGCATGAAGGGGATCACCTACACGCAGGTCGCGCAGTACTGCGTCCTCATCTTTTCGTACCTGGTGCCCGCGATCTTCATTTCGATTTTGATGACGGGGAACGCGATCCCGCAGCTCGGCTTCGGCTCGACGCTCGCCGATGGTTCCGGCGTCGCGCTCCTCGACCGCCTCGATCAACTCAGTCTCGACCTGGGCTTCGTCGCGTTCACCGAAGGAACAAAGGGCACGCTCGACGTGTTTTTCATCACCGCGGCGCTAATGATAGGCACGGCCGGCCTGCCGCACGTGATCGTGCGTTTCTACACCGTCCCCAAGGTGGCGGCGGCGCGCAGCTCTGCCGGCTGGGCACTGGTGTTCATCGCCATCCTCTACACGACGGCGCCGGCCGTAGCGGCCTTCGCGCGGACGAACCTGCTGCAGACGATCCCCGGGCAGCCGTACGCCGAACTGCCGTCGTGGGTTCACAACTGGGAAAAGATCGGCCTGGTCGAGTTCAACGATCACGATGGTGATGGTCTCGTGCGCTACGTCGGGCCGGCTGCGGAAGGCAAGAACGAGCTCGAGATCGACCGTGACATCATGGTTCTCGCGAATCCGGAGATCGCGAACCTGCCCGCCTGGGTCGTGGGTCTCGTCGCCGCGGGCGCTCTGGCAGCCGCGTTGTCGACGGCGGCCGGGCTACTCCTCGTGATCTCGAGTTCGGTCGCGCACGATCTATTGAAGAAGAGCTTCGCTCCCGACATCAGCGAGAGCGCCGAACTCCTGGCCGCGCGGATCGCAGCGGGCTTCGCGGTGCTCGTGGCCGGCTACTTCGGGATCCGGCCACCTGGCTTCGTGGCGCAGGTCGTCGCCTTCGCGTTCGGACTCGCGGCCGCATCGATCTTCCCGGCCGTCACGCTCGGGATCTTCTCGCGGAAGATGAACGCTCCGGGCGCGATCGCCGGGATGGTCGCTGGAATCGGCTTCACGGCGAGCTACATCATCTACTTCAAGTTCCTGGCTCCGGAGTTGAACACCGCGGACCATTGGCTCTGGGGCATCTCGCCCGAGGGCATCGGCACGCTGGGGATGGTGCTCAACTTTGCCGTGGCCTACGCGGTCGCCGCCGGCACGCCGGCTCCGCCGGAGCGTTCGCTCGCGCTGGTCGAGCGCGTTCGGATGCCGTAAGCGGTCTCAGCTCACCAAGTCGAGGACGTCGCCCTCGCCGTCCGCGATCCGCACCCGGTCGCCCATGTGGAACGCGCGCGTGTACGTGAGTACGATTCCCGAGACGACATCGGCCACGGCGCCCACCAGAAGTCGCCCTGACCCACCTGTTGGATCATCTTCGTCACGAGGTCTCGAATGCGTCCGGTCTGTTCCATCGGGCGGTCCGCTATCGCGTTGCGCGGCGCATGGAGATTCGACGAGCGATCGATTCCCGCGCGGTAGCGTCGGGCGCCTCGTTTCTGGCAAACAGGCAGGGTGTCGAATCGAGACGTATTCATCGTCGGAGCCGCGCGTACGCCGATCGGCTCCTTTCAGGGGGCTCTGGAATCGATCGTCGCGCCGCGGCTCGGTGCCACGGCGATCGCGGGAGCGCTCTCCCGAGCCGGCATCGCGGCGGGTGGCGTCGACGAGACGTTCTTTGGCAACGTCTTGAGCGCCGGAGTGGGCCAGGCGCCGGCTCGTCAGGCGGCGATCTACGCGGATGTGCCCCATCGCACACCGGCCACCACGGTGAGCAAGGTCTGCGGCTCCGGCTTGCAGGCCGTCCTCCTGGGTACCAAATCCATTCTCCTCGGCGATGACGAGATCGTCCTGGCGGGTGGCATGGAGTCGATGTCGAATGCACCGTATCTCCTGCCGAAGGCGCGAGCTGGGTATCGCATGGGCAACGGTGAGATCGTCGACTCGATGATCCTCGACGGGCTGTGGGATCCGTACGGCGACTTCCACATGGGTAACGCGGGAGAAACGTGCGCGCGGGAATACGGGTTCTCTCGCGAGGACCAGGATGCGTTCGCACGAGAGAGCTACGCGCGTGCCCTCGCGGCACAGGACAGCGGTCGGTTTGCCGAAGAGATCGTCCCCGTGACCGTGAAGGGGCGCAAGGGTGACACGGTCGTCGAACTGGACGAGGAGCCGAGGCGCACGAAGCTCGACAACATGCCTAAGCTGCGGCCGGCGTTCCAGAAGGACGGCACGATCACGGCGGCGAACGCCTCCAAGATCAACGACGGTGCGGCGGCGCTGATTCTCGCCAGCCGGGAAGCCGTGGAGAACCAAGGCCTCGAGCCGCTCGCGCGCATCGTTTCGTACGGAGGCTGCGCGCAGGCGCCGGAGTGGTTCACGACCGCACCCGTCGGGGCGGTGCGTCAGTGCGTTGAGCGCGCGGGGCTCACGCCGGGAGACGTCGACCTCTACGAGATCAACGAGGCATTCTCGGTCGTCAGCCTCGCCTGCGCACGCGACCTCGAGATCTCGCTGGGCGCGGTGAACGTTCGCGGCGGGGCCGTGGCCCTGGGTCATCCGATCGGCGCGTCGGGCGCGCGGATCCTGGTGACGCTTTTATACGCGATGGCGGAGCGCGGAGCGAAGCGCGGCGTTGCGACTCTCTGCATCGGCGGCGGCGAGGCTCTCGCCGTCCTGGTCGAGCGCTAGCCAGCCGCCCCTCCCGCGCTAGCCGGCGGGCTTTCGCCCGCGGCAGGCCATTGAGATGGGGCCCAGGATCAGGAAGTCGTCGCGGCGGGCCTCCCGGAGGCCTTCGTCGACGGTTGCCTGGTCGATCAGGCCGGCTTGGACGAGGCTCGGGGCACCTCGTTCGTACGCGAGGATCAGCCACTCGGCGCTGTCGGTTCCTCCGTACATCGTGCTGACGTCACCGCGGCACTCGATCTCTTCGAGTCCGCGGGTTTGGAAGGAGGAGAGCATCCGGTTGGCCCAATGACGGTCGTAGCCGTTCAACTTCCCTGCGACGTCCATCATCGTCTCGTACAGAGCGCGAAAGGCGGCGGGTAGCGGCTGCTGCTCGAACGCGCTCCACTCGGGGTCCGCGACAAGGAGCCACCCGCCAGGCTTCAGTACGCGAACGAACTTGTCCAGGACTTCCTCGCGTTGGTCGATGGTCTGCAGGACGGCTCGCGCGTGGACGAGGTCGAACTCGTTCTCGGGAAGATCCTCCTTCACGATGTCGTGCTGGCGGACTTCGAGGTTGCCGGCGCCCTCGGGTTGAAAACGAATGTCGATGTCGGTCGAGAGAACCGAGCCAGTAGGGCCGACCTGGTCGGCGATCCAGCGCGCGAGGGCTCCGCCTCCTGACCCGACGTCGAGACAGCGCCAACCGGTGGTCAGCCCTGCTCGCGTGAGATGCTCGGCGCTGTGGCGGTCGCGGAGGTCGCCGAGAATCGAGAGCCGGCGGCGTTCGGTCTCGGCGTCCTTCGCTTCGTCGGAGACGCGGTACGAGGGGCGCTCTCCGGGTCGGTCGGTGTAGTCGGCCATGGGTTCTCGGCGCATGGACGGGCTAGTGCCCGCCGGCGCTCTCCTCGTCGTAGGGCCAATTCGGCATCGTGAAGGCGCCGCCGTCGACCCAGATAGTTTGCGCAGTGATGTAGTCGGCCTTCGGACTCGCGAGGAACTCGACGAGGTTCGCGACGTCGCGCGGGGCCCCGACGTGGCCGAGAGGCGCAAGCCGGCTCCACGTGTCCGCATACCCGGGCGATTCGACCTGGGTGCGTTCGATCTCGATGGCGCCCGGGGCCACGCAGTTCACCCGGATCCCGAAGCGGCCCAACTCGATCGCAGACGAGCGCGTCAGCAACTCGATCCCACCCTTCGACGCGGTGTAGCTCACCAGTTCGGGGAAGGGCACCTTGTTGCAGCCCGAACCGATGTTGACGATGCTCCCGCCGATGCCCGCGTCGACCATCTGTCGTGCAGCCATCTGGGTTCCGAGGAACGTTCCCTTCAAGTTCGTGCGGATGACCGTATCCCAGTCCTCTTCGGTGAGGTCGAGGAAGGGACTCCACTTCTGCGTGCCCGCGTTGTTCACCATCAACTCGGGGGCGCGACCGAACGTGTTGCGAACTTCGGCGAAGTACTCCTCCAGCGCGGATGCGAGGCCGACGTCGGACGCGCGGACGAGGGAGGAGACGCCCGAGTCCTCGATCTGTTTCGCGGTTTCGCGACCGCCGTCGTGGTTTCCGCCGTATGTGGCGGCGACATCCCATCCCGCGAGAGCGAGATGGAGGCAGATCTCCTTGCCGATCCCGGAGCTCCCCCCCCGTGACGACGGCCAAGCGGCGTTCCGACATCGTGTAGTCCTCTTGTGCTGCATTCTCGATCCGGATCCGAGCGTAGGAAGATGTGAGGAGAATGGCAACGCCTCTCTCGACTTGGCAGGTCGTCCCGGGCCGACCTCACTGGTGCCAGATTCGAAGGCGGCGGTCGCTTTCTGTGGCGCTCTTTCGCCTAGACCCACGAGGCGGCGCCGGAAGATCAGGGCGACAACTACACGACGTTTCAGAACAACGAGATCGATGTCGCGGGAATGGGCGGCATGGGCGCCGAGATGATCGCCGCTGGGGTGCCGCCGGCATGGAATGGCTATGTGAGCGTCGAGGACGTCGACAAGGCGGTGGCGCGGGTGGAGAGCCTGGGCGCAAAGTCGCTGATGCCGGCGATGGACATCCGCGCCGAAGACGACCTCGTCGGCGACCGGCTGAACGGCAGGATCCTTCCGTGGACGGCGGAGATGGGTGATACCCTGTCGAGCTGGGCCGTCTACTTCGCCGCGAGCGATTGCGATGCCACCGTGGCGCGCGTGCCGGAGCTCGGCGGTGCGCTGTTCATCGGGCCGGTCGACATCCCGCCCGGGCGGTTCGCCGTGGTGGCGGACCGCCAGGGCGCCGTTTCGATGTGGCCTTTCTGTACGCGCGCGACGACTAGAAGGTCGGCCGCTCGAAGGCTTCTCGCGTTCGCCTCGAAAACGGGGCAGGATCGGCAGGATGTCGGAACGGATCTACGGGCGACGGAAAATGCGCCACGCGGTAGTGCGCGGCGTCGCGTGGTTGGGCGCGCTGGTTCTCGCCGCGGGTTGCGCGTCGGCTCGACCGGTGCGGCCTGGGCCGGCGTACGTGTTCTCGTGGCCGTTCATCGACACCTCGGAGATGGCTCCGCGGGGTGGCACGACGCGGGGGGAGGATGTCGTCCTCGCTCCCGTCCCGTCGGCGGCCTGGAAGCGCCTGCAGGCCGCGGCACCTGCCGCGAAGGATCGCGCCGCGATCCTCGCGATGGCGGGGGACTACCGCGCGTCGTTCGATTTCCTCGAGACCGTCGTCTTCGAGCCTCCGTTCAAGCCGCGGGCGCCCTATCGTTCCTGGGGCACCGAGCGCGTGTACGTCGTCGAGGACCGCGGTGACTTCATCTCGCTTCAGCACATTTTGGAGATGGTGTTCATCGACGAGGAGGGGAATCGGCAAGGTCCGTTCGTGCAGAAGCACTGGCGACAGGACTGGCGCTACGAACCCGAGACTCTGCATGAGTACGTCGGCCGACGGCACTGGAAGCGTCGCCCGGTACCGCCTGCGGAGCGCCGGGAGGCGTGGAGTCAGTCCGTGTATCAAGTGGATGATACGCCGCGGTACGCTTCGGTCGGGCGGTGGGAGCACGGCCCGTCGTTCTCCTCGTGGACGGGCCGCGAGACGGGGCGCCCGCTTCCGCGTCGCGAGAGCAGCGTTCGCAAGGACTACGATCTGCTCTCGGCTGTGAATCGGCACACGATCGTCCCGGGCGGCTGGGTTCACGAAGAGGACAATCGGAAGACGGTCCTGCCGTCCGCGACCGAGCCGCGCAAGGAACGGGCCCGCGAGTTGGGCGTCAACCGGTACGAGCGGTTGCAGGGTTTCGACTTCACCGCCTCCGACGACTACTGGCGCACGACGGCGCCGTTTTGGGCCGAAGTCCGGCGCGGCTGGAACGAAAAGCTGGCGGCGTCGGCCGAACTGGACCTCGCTACGAAGTGTCGGGACGAAGCCGTCTACATGTCTCTGTTCGGATACGCCCAGAAGATGCAGGGCGAGGCGCCGCCGTCGCGCGAGGAGATCGCGGTCTTTGTCGACGACTTGGTCACGTGTGTGACGGAGTAGCCCGGGCCACCTTCCACGATCGCCGAATCCGCCCGTTTTGAATCGGGCCGCCTACGGACCAGTTTTCCGGGATGCAGCGACCCCTGGTGCGGGCACTTCTGCTCGTGGCCGCATGTACGACGGCTGCTCCCGACAGGCCCCCTCCGATGGTTCCGACACGAATCACTCGTCGGAGCCGATGCCGCGCCGGAAGAGCTTTCGGGGAACTAGGGAGTGCTCGACATGGTCGCTGCTCTCGCGTGGGTGCGCGAAAACATCGCCGCGTTCGGCAAGAACCCCGACAACGTGACGATCTTTGGTGAATCTGCCGGAGGTCGTGACGTGATCGCGCTTCTGCGCGCGCCGGCGGCGCGAGGGTTGTTCCACCGCCCGGTCTCGCAGAGCGGGGGCCTGCGGTCGGTCTCGCTCGCGGAAGCCGAGAACTTCACCGATGATGCGACACCGGGCTTGCCCGGTAGCTCGAACGAGACTCTCCTCGCGCTCGTCGTTGCGAACGGCGACGCCGCGGACTGGTTGGCCGCGAAGCAGAAGGTGGCGGCCATGAGCGACGCCGAGGTTGAGCAGTACCTGCGTGGGTAGCCCGCCGAGCTTCTTTTGCGCTCGTACCGGCGCGACGATACGGAGGATCTGATCGACGTTCCGCAGATGTTCCCCGACGTCGCCGTCCTTCATGGTTCTCGACACGACCGCAGGTGGCGGTCTCCGCATGTCGACGGAGACCACCCAGGAGGAAGACGTCTACAACGCGGCCCGCGAGGACCTGCGCCTCGGAACCGACGAAGAGCGCTGCGCGTTCTTCCGACAACTCGATCGCCGGAGCAGCCGCTCGCACGACGCCCTCTGGCCCGCGGGCTGTTCGCCGAAACAGGGTGGGGGCCTCCACCATTCAGCGGAATCGGTAGGGACTTTTTTTAATCTCGGCGGTTTCTTTAACCGTCACTGTCGTCGCGCCCCGATCGTGCACATCAGCCCGCGTCTCGCCGTCGGGCAGGTCGAGTTACGGGGGGGCCTTTCCTCGAAGTCCGGCTTTATCACGGCCAAGCGCTCTCACTGGTACAGGGGTCTACTGGCGCGTCGTAGGTGGTTTGGGTCTCGGCGCGGCTTGCTTCGAGAGGCCCATTTTGTCGAGTCGGTCGAGACGCGCCTGTGCGCGCCGGAAGTCCGGGTTGAGTTCGAGTGCTCGCAGGTAGGAGTGCGCCGCTTGTTTGAAGTTCTTCTTCTTGCCGTGCGCCATTCCGTGGTTGAAGTGCGCGGCGGCCGGGTCCTTCACGCCGTACTCGAGGCTCCGCTCGTAGTCGGCGATGGCGAGGTCGTAGTCTTTGCGTAGGAAGTGGCTGTTGCCCCGGGAGAGCACGGCTTCGGGTAGGTTGGGGGAACGGGCGAGCGCGTCGTTGAAGACCTTCATCGCCTCGTCCATGCGCGCGAGAGCATTCAGGATGATGCCCATGTTCACGAGCGTCGCGGCGTGGTCGCGGGTGGACAACTCTCCTGTGCGCAGGGCCTGCTTGCAGCTTTCTAGGGAGTCCGCCGCGCTTGATCGGGTGGATGCGTTGAGGAAGCAGTCGTGCGCATCCGAGTTTCCAAGGACGGTGATCGCGTTCGCACGGGCCCACTGCGGTGTCGCGACCGCGAGAGAGACGGCGAGGACGATGAGTGCCTTCAGGAGCACCTTTCGCACGCCCCGATGATAGCACGACTTCGGGCCACCAGGGCCGCCTTTGCCGGGCCGGCTCATTTCGCGAGATTCTGCCGGAGGGACGCGGGGTCCGAGGGTCGGAAGTCCGTCGCCCGATCGAAGCCGGCGGTCGTCCAGAGTCCGCGTCGTCTCGGGCCTCTACGAGGGCCAGCCCCTGCGGGCCGAGAACGATGAGACTCGTGCTGAGTGCCTCGGCGACGCTGGCCCTTCGCGCGATGACGAACGCCAAACGCTCGCCGTCGACCGGCCTCCCGGATCGGGGGTCGATCACGTGCGAGTAGCGACGTCCGTCGATCTCGGTGTTTCGACCAAAGGTGGCCGACGCTTTGCCCGAAGTCGAGAAGCCCCGAGTGAACGCCATGGCTTCGGAGATTGCCCGCGATGCGATCGAGCGCGAAACCCTTGGCGAGGCCGCCGAGGTCGATCGTCATGCCGGTCGGTAACCGGACAGAACCCGTGTCTCGGAGTTCGATCCGAGACGTCCCGATGCGATCCTGGAAGGCGCCGTCGGCCATGAACGTCGCCCCCGCGGGCACGTGAAGCTGCGTGTTGTTGTACTCGTAGCGGAAGAACGGCAGCACCTGCTGCACCGGGTCTGAGAGGAACTATGGCAGGACGTTGTAGCCCACCTCCGCGTACACACCGAGCATCTGGTTCGCGATCGTCTCGTCGGCGTCGAACTCGCTGGCTTCGCGAAGTGCCGTCGTGAGCTCCCCGGCGTCGCTGAGCCAGCTGGCGGCGAACACTGAGCGGGCTTCGATGCCGCGCCAACGCCACTGGCCGTGTGCTTCCCAGATGGTCGTAAGAGCATTTGGAATGCGGACTTGAGACCCGCTACCGCTCCCCTGCGTCACGGTGGGGTCGGTCGTACCGTGTTCGAACTCGATCTCTGAGTTGAAGACGAGCCCGTCGTTGAACTTGTAGCCCGCGTAGAGGATGAGTCGCTGCGCGTCCGAACGCGTCTGGTCGACCGTAACGCCGCCGCTCGTGCGTACGCGATTCGTCGTGGGCTTCCAGAAGACGATCTCGCCGTAGCCGCCGATGGAGAGACCGCGGTCGCGCTTGTAGACCTTCGATGCGGCCGGAGCGAGTCCGTACTGACCGGCAAGATCGATCAGCTCGGGAATCGTGAGGGCCGATTTCAACGAGTCGATGGTCTCGGCGACGACGTTGGTCTTGTTCTCTTGTTCGATACGCGCGCGTTCGGCCTCCGCCTTTTCTTTGACGGCGTCTTCGCGCAGGTTCTGGAGCTCGCCCTGCATCATCTTGAGCTGTTGTTCGAGAAGGCGGATCCGCTCCTTGGTGCCCGCGGCAAAGGCGGTGGGGGGAACGATCTGCAGAACGCAGAGCGCGACGAGCAGGATCAGGGGACCTCTTGCGGAGCTTCATTCTGAGTTCCTAGGGCCGGACTCGATGCGTAAGTCGGGCAGTGGGCTCTGGGAACGATGCCGCGGGCCGCTTGGGGTTTGGGTGGGGGCTGCGCTCGGCTCGTCCCACGAGACATCGAGGTCGTGCCAGCGCAGGCCGGTGTTCCACGGGATCAGGACCAGCCGCCGGCAGCGTCGGCATTTCAGCTCGACACCATCGGGCCCCACGCGCGCGAGCAGACTGCCGCAAGCGCACCGGCTCTCGGAGCCGTTCGGGCTTTCGGTCTTGATGTTCCTGGGGAGGGCATGAGTGCAGAAACGAAGCCGGAGAGTCCGTCCGAGAGAAATTGATAATCATTTTCATTTAGACTGTCAAGATCGGGCGGAGGCGCTTCTTGGCGCCGATTTTCTTTGAGAAACCTCTGGACTCGGGCCGCGCGTCGCGGCAATCAGTCTATAGACCAACCAAATTCGCAGCGCTCGGGGGGGCGGTCACTGCGGGGAGGAGAATTCATGTCTTGCCGCGCGATCCGTCTGTCTGTCGTCTCATCGATTCTGTCCATCTTCCTGTGGGTCCCGCACCTCGGTGCGCAGTGTGACCCGATCGACAACCCGTGCGATCCGTCGTTCTCGACCGAGACCCTCGATTGCTCGTCGGCGTATCCATCCGTGGGCACTGCGCCGATCACGTCGGCCGACCAGGGGTTCTTGAACTTCGGTGGGCCGCAGGTGACGCCCATGTTGCAGCTCAAGAAGGCGAAGGGCTCGCCGTACCGTCGACACGTCTGGGTGCTGAACAGCCTCAATCACGAGGTGTCGATTCTCAACTGGGCCACACTCGACCGTGTGGCGAGTGTGAGGGTCGGGCTCGACCCGTCCTCGATTGCGCAGACCCGCGACGGCAAGCACGTTCTCGTCTCGAACTGGACGTCGGACACGATCAGCGTCATCGACACGATGACGCTGAACATTGTGAAGACGATCGAGTTGCGTGATGCCGACGGCCGACCTCTTCTCGCTGAGCCGATGGGCATCGCCGTGAAGAAGGACGAGAAGGCCTACGTTGCTTCGTCGGCAACGAATCAGATTGCCGTGATCGACATCCCGACGCTGACGATTACGTCGATGATCGATGTGCCGACCCGAGACCCGCGTTCGATCGTCCTCGATCGAAAGAGTCGGTTCCTCGCCGTGGCCGGGTTGTCGTCGGGGAATCGCACCGAGGTGGCGTACGACTTCTTCGACCAGAACCTCACGGGTCTGGGGGATCCGGGTGCTCCGATCACCGAGAACTGCGGTGGGCTCGCCGCGGCCAAGCCAGCGCTCTTCGACCCGACGCAGCCGGGCTACATGGACGCGAGCGATCCCGACTTCCGGGACGCCTTCAATTGCTTCGTCGGCGGCCGGATCAATGCGTTCCTAGCGGTTTCCGAGCCAATCGGCATCAACCCCCGCATTCCCGACTACGATGTCGTGATCATCGACACGAGCACGGACCAGATCGTCTCGACCAGCGCCGGGATGCCGGAGGACCCGGGCACCCTCAACTACGGCGTCGCGTTCAGCCGCAACGGCAAGAAACTCTACCTGGCCAATACCCACGCTCGGAACGACGAAGATTTCGGTGATCGCCCCTTCCGCAACCGCGTGACGGTTTTCGACGTCGATAAGTCGACTGGCGCCCTGTCGTGGGCGGGCACGCAAGACATCGACGTGGACCCGGGGGAGACGGAACCGAACGCCAGTTCTCGCGCCTCGACCCCGTACGCCCTGGTTTCCCTGTCGAACAAGCGGATCGCGGTCGCCGCGGCCGGTGCGGATCGAATGGTTTTGATGGATGGGGATGGGGTCGTGGAGAGTCGCCTCGACGTCGGTCTCGTGCCGCGGGCTCTCGTGCGGGAAAGCAGTTCCCGCGTATTCGTCTTGAACGCCGCGAGCTTCACGGTCCAACGGTGGCACGCAAAGAAAGAGGAGCTGCTGGCCGAAGGATCGATCGGGGACAATCCGCTGCCGATGGAAGAGCGCCACGGCTTTCACCTCATGAACTCCGACAAGTTCTCGACGAACCGATCGTTCTCCTGCGCGTCGTGTCATCCCGACGGCGACACCGATCAGCTCGTGTGGTTACTCGATTGCAACGACGGCATCCGCGCGACGATGACGCTTCGCCAGGTGAAGGACACGTTCCCGCACCACTGGTCCGGCGACAAGTGCAACGGGAAGAAGATCATGGAAGACGGCGTGTCGAACCTGTTCGGGCAGGGTGTTCCCCCGACTGCGTGCGATACCGATCTCACCTGGCAGTACATCGAGACGTTGCGCCAGCCGCCGCCGGCGGGTCGGCCGTCGGATGATGTGCTGTCTCCCGAGGCGCAGCTCGGTCTGCTCGTGACGAATCGGGCGCGGTACAAGGACTTCGTCGAGGGCGGGATCCCGTGCAACGGCGCACCACGTGACCCGATCGTCTGGCAACGATTGCTCGACCGGATGGGCGACCCCGCCCAGCAGTTCGTCGCTTTCGACCGGGCTTCGCTCACGCTGCAGGGCTCGCAGAACGCTTTTGCCGTCGGCGCCGACATGGAGAGTTGCGGCGTCGGGGGATGTCACGCGCAGCCGTTCTCGGGCACCGGCACGCTGGAGGGAATCTTCCTCGGCGGCCTCTGTGCGAATCCCATCGAGCCGATCGAGGCGATCACGTTCCTCGGAGCCCATGACCGCTTCCTGACCGAGGATGACGGCCGCGGCGGTCTGTACGACTGGCTCCTCGGGCTCGATCGCTACCGGCAGGACGTGGGCGCGACGGCCACGGGCCGCGTTCTCGACGACTGGGGCGTGCCCCGCGCGAGCGCCGGTCTGAAGGGTTTCCTGTCGACGTTCTTCCGCCATCCGGAGCTCGAGTACAACGTGCCCGGCTCGCAGGGATTCGTCCTTACGGACGCGATTGAGCAGTTCATCCTGGAGCAGGCGAGTGGGCCGTCCGCGATCCTCGGTCGGCAGGCGACCGCGACGGTGTCGGATCCGCAGGTCGGTGCGACGACCTTGCTCCTCGGGGCGGCCGACGATGGCAAGATCCAGCTCCTCGCCGCCGGAGTGGCGGTCGGCGCGCAGGTGGATCTCGTCTACGATCCGATGACCGGCGAGTTCGAGGGATCGGGCGTGCCGGGTGGCTCGATCTCGCTCGCGGCGTTGATTGCGTCGTTCTCCGGAGCGGACGCGGTGACCTTCACCGGCGGTGCGCCGCTCGTAGGCGGTGCGCCTTTCTCGGTTGCGAAGGACGCCCAGCCCTTCCTCGTGTCGGTCACGAGGAGCAGCGGCTTCCCGGTCGCGTGTAGCGAGAACTACTCGCGGCAGCTGGCGGACTTCTTCACGACGGATACGAACGTCGCTCTTACGTTCACGGCGGCGAACGTGGATCCCGCGGCTACCGTCTTCGTAAACGGCGTGCCGACGGGTGCCTCGCCGTTCGAGACGACGCCGTTCAGCTTCGTCTGGGTGCTGCCGGCGGTGCCGGTGGACGCGGACACGCTCGTGTTTCAGTTTCAGAACCCGGGCGGTCTGATGTCGAACGAGCTCGGAGCGCCGGTGATCAAGCCGCCGGTTTCGGATCCCGAGGGGTTCGTTTCCGCAGTGGCCGAGGAGAAGGTCTCCTGATCCGCAGCGGCCGCCGCACGACCGAGGGGCGAGAGGCGGCCGCGGGGCCGCAGACGCGCTTAATAAACCAGGTAG
>JAQWRY010000057.1 GCA_029243485.1 Candidatus Binatia bacterium
CCTCGGCGATCGCTCGCCGGAGCTGCCAGCGCGTGCGCGCGAGCAGGACGAAATCGTCCATGTAGCGCACGTAGGACACCAGCCGCCCTTGCGACATCCGCCGCTCCATGGCCCGGTCCAGGGGCGCCAGATAAAGAGCGGGCGGGCAAGACCCGCGGCGGGAGCCGCTGGGCGGCCCCATCGGCGATTCCGCTGAGCGCGTCGAGACGGGGCGTCGCGGACACTGCTGCAAGCGCCCCGCTCGCATTTCGCAAGCCGACGAAGCCCCGCCCGATTCGTGAACCGGCCCAAGGGGTTGTAGGGGCCGGACGCTCCTACTGGCAGGCGCAGTAGCGTGGCCGGTCTGCCCAGACCGCGCTGGCCGTGGTCGTCGGAGCCACCAGCCGACGCGCATCGCTCGCGACGATCGGCTCGAAGAAGCACCCGACCCCCTGGGTGCCGAGGCCCGGGAACGTTTCGCCCAAGAAGGAATCGGAGAAGAGTGCTGCGACCGCCCCGCAATGTGCGTTCGTACCGCCGACGGCAGACACGAATCCCGCGCGGAGTCTCCCGTCGCCACGCGCGAGGTCCGCCGACCCGCCCTCAGGACGAACGAAGAGTCCAAGGGTGTTTCGTGTTTTCCATACGCTACCGGATGCTGCTTCGGACGGGCAGTCTCGTCCCGGGCTTCGCGCCGATGGCCCGACGAACGGGCTCGGGCTCGGGCTCGGGCTCGGGGGAAACGGCTCCGCCGATCGTGATCAAATCGGAGATGAGACCGAGAGCGCCCAATGGCTTCGAGCCCGGCGAACCCGCCGTGGTTGTGTCCACTTTGCAGCCGTTCGGAGCGCCGTTCGTGGACAACACGAAGTTGTCGACGGGTAGGTTCGAGGCGCCGGCACTATCGAACAGGTTCACTCCCACGAGCCCGCTTGCCCCGTAGCTGACCAGGAGGTTGCCGTTGGAGTCGCCATACAGACCCATCGACCCCGCGCCGCAAGATGTGAAGATCGCGCCATCGGTAGTGCCCAGCGGTAATACCGCCAAGTTCCCATCAGAGCCGGGCGCGTACTGGAGCACGACGGTTTGGGGGTAGAAGCTGCCTGCGGTGGCGGGGCCGCTTGAGTAGTAGTTGGGATTATCTAGGTTTGTCGTGTAGCCGGGGCCGCCGACTGCGACCGTCAGAATGCCAAAACTTTCGGTCAAGTTCGCCTGGAATGGCGGCGTGTAGAGCAGCTGGGAGGCAAATGGCTCAACGGTGTCCGGTCCCATTCCAAAACCGCCCGAATCATCACTGTTCAAATGATATTCCGAGCCGTCGCAAGGGTTCTCGCTCGTAAGCTCGTCGACTGGGCACGCAACCAGGAGGTTCGACGTATCAGCTGGGATGAGGGAAGTAGCATCCCCTTGGTCGGTCTCGGGAGGTTCTGCCCACTCCCCTGAGACCTGATTCCAGAATAGAACCGGCTGTAGATCACCTCCGTCGACGTCAAACATTCCATATTCGGCCGCGGTGATGACCGAAAAGCCCTCACTGTCATAGAGCGGAAAATCGTACGCCAGCTCACAGTCGTAGGAGTCGTAGCACCAGTATCCAACATTGCTGGGAACCGGATCGCTCGGTCCGTCCTTGTACTTTTCAATACTCCCAATGACGCCGGAGTAGAAGACCGCTCCCGTGTCCGCGTACTTTGCGAGCGGACCCGACAGTGGGCAAGGAAGGGTCTGGTTCTCGTTGCATGGCGGGTATGTGCGCAAGTTGGGACCGACCGTCGAAGGGGCCTGCTCGTACCCCGACTTGTCGATCCAGCCCCGGGCGTTACCCCATATGGCGTGAGGGAGCTGCGCAGCAGTATCCGGCTCGAGAGTCAGGTCCGAGTTGATCGCGATGACGAGAAGGCTGCCACGAGCGAGAACTTTCTTATCGCCCATCAAGACGGTGCCATTTTCACAGACCAAGTCGCTGCAGAGTTCCTCGGTGGCCGTCGAAAAACTGGCATAGAGGTAGTTTCCTGTCGGATCGACGGCCAGTGCCGCCACCGAACCACAGTCCTCGTAGTCAGTGCCTCCGAAACGACACTGGAAAGAATAAGAAGTCGGCCAGCCCGAGGGCGTTTTCAGAGTCGGGGCATAGTTACCCGATGCTTTCTCGATGACCTTGGGGTAAATCTCACCGTCCGAAGCGCCGAGGTAGAATATCGATTGTCCGTGATAGGTTCCCCCGAGCACGATCGAGGTGTAAGCCTCTCCTGTTCCGGTTAATTCGCCGTCAACGATACTCCCGTTGCTGCATATCCATCCTTCATCCTTTTGGCATGGATAATTCGAGTTGGAGGTTCCGTCAGATTCGTACTGGCAGTAGCAAGGCGGCGAGGCGCTCTCGATCTGGCCGCAGCTCCCAGCGGCCCCAATCTGATAGCCTCCTAAGCTGTTGCAGCGAGAGCCGTTCGAGTCGGGGCAGCCGAGTATGATGGCTTCTGAATTGGAGTCCACCGGGCAGTCCGATATCGGGGTCAGCGTGGAGAAGGAAATTGTTTCGCTCGCTCCAGAGGTCGCGAGGACATAAACAGACTTCGGCACCATACCCGGCACGCCCTGCGGCTCTGCTACCACTACCTGGGTCTGCGCATTCGCAATGGGGATTCCCATTGCCATGGGACAGAGGAGCAGAGCGACCAGCCCGGCGAATCCGGCGCCGAGGCGACGGAATCCGCATCTCGCCGGACTTGAGGGCGATGGCCCGGATGGGACCTTGCCATCGCTCAACGAGTCTGGGCCGACTCGCCCATAGACCACCTTTTCACCCCTTGCCTTCATCTCCGCATCTCCTTCAAAGCTTCCTCGTGCATGTTGCACGGTGGACATTTAAAACTCCTTTTCGGCCCGCGCTTCAAGTAACCGGCAAGGGTCTCACCAACTGCCGATAAAACGGATGTGTCCGCCTTTTGTCCGTGAACCGCAGCCGAAACGCCCCTTTTTCTTGGCTTCTTTCGGTGCCCGTAGACCCGCGTCACGCCCACCGACGCATTCGCGATCCGTCGGTCAACGACGGACGATGTGCTGGCGCGGAAACGGCACCGAGTGCTCCCAATCCGCCAGAATCGCGCGCAGCGCAGTCACGAGAGAAAGCGGCTGATCGAGCATCATGTGGTGCCCGGCCAGTGGGATCTCCACGACCGGCGCGACCCGCCCGAGTGCCTCGTACATGATCGCACCTACATGGGCCGTGACAAGACCGAACTCCGACCGAATGAGCGCGACGCGCCCGCTCACCTTCGGCAGTAGCTCGGCCGTCTGCGTGCGACTCACCGCTCGAAAGAGAGCCGGATCGAACTTCCAGCTGAAGCCGCCGTCGACGGAACGCAGCGAATGCTCTGCCACGTGTCGAAGAATGAACGGGTCGTAGTTCTCCTGCCGCGGGACCGTCCGAAAACGCGCGATGGCGGTCTCGACGTCGGGGTAGATCTTCGGGGCGCCGAAGGCCTGCCCTAGGCGGGCCGCCTCCACCTCCGCGTCCTCGGCGACGATCGGGCTGTCGAGGATGATCATGCCGGCAATGTCGGTGCCGGCCTTCACCGCCGTGGCCGTGGCGACGAAGCCCCCCATCGAGTGGCCGATCACGACCGGCGGCCCTTCCATGCCCTCGCCCTGCGCTGCGGCCAAGACCTCTTCGGTCCAGTCGTCGACGCTGTACTCGGAACGTCGCCCGCTGTCGCCGTGCCCCGAGAGGTCGAGCGCGACCACCCGATACTGAGGAAAGAGCGGCGCGATGAAGCTCCACCAGTGCGCGTGGCCAGCACCGCCGTGGATCAGGACGAGGCCCGGCTGCTCGCGATCGCCCCACGCCATTCGGTGAATCGCGCACCCGCTTACGGTGATTTCGTCTTCCTCGACCGGCGCGGCCAGGGCGGTCCGGAGCCACTTGGGAGCATCGTCAGCCATCGCCGCCAAGAATGGTGGTGGCAGGCGACCGGAGCAACCCCTCCGAGGGGTTCGATCTCGGTACCCCCGCCCGGCGGCCACGCCGCGGCACGCCGCCGGCCGCGCTACGACTCGGGCGAATCCGCGATCCGAACGTCGTAGAGCCGGCGCAGACGCACCAGGCCCGTCGCAAGGCGATCGCGCCCCAGCTCGTCGGCGGCCATGCGCAGCACACGCGGACGAACCTCCGCAACCGGCGGAAGCTCGGCGGCCAGGATCTCCTCGACCCGCACGAGGTGGAGCCCGTAAGGGGATTCCACCGGCCCCGACCACGTCCCCGGCTCGAGACGGAAGACCTCGTCGGAAAACGGCTTGCCGAGACGCCCCTGAACGCTCAAGCGGGGAACCGAGCGAAAGTCGAGCCCCAGCGGGAAGGCATCCGAGAGTTGCGCGCGGCGATCCTCGTCGATCGGATCCGACTGAAGAAGGGCCAGCGCAGCAGCCGCGTCGTCGGCGACCGAATCACCGCGTACATCCGCGCTCAGAAAGACGTGCGAGAAGGTCACCCGCTCGGGTTGGAGAAACTCGTCGCGGTGCGTCTCGAGAACCTCGCGCAGCTTCTCGTCGGAGAGCTCGGAATGCCCGGACGGCTGGCGCAAGACGAGTCGCATCTCCTCCGCGAGAAGGCGGCGAATGACGACGTCGTCATCGAAACCGAGCGCGACGGCCTCGCGCGCGAGCTCGCCCTCACTCCTCCCGGGACGTTCGCTCACCGCCCGCATCTTCTGCACCAGTCGAAGCCGAACGCTGCCGTCCTGATAGTCGAGAGCGAGGCGCTTGGCCTCGCGGTAGAGAATCTCTTCTTGCACCTCTTCGGCGACGAGCGCGCGAAGTTGCTCGGGTCTCGGGGGCGCACCCCACCTTCGCTCGAATCGGTCACCGAGGCGTTCGAGGTGTTCGACCGAAATCACGATCGGCGCGCGCACCGGAACGGCCGGTCGCTCGCCCGGTGTCTCGCCGAGAGCCCAGCGAAGTGCGATCAGCCCGACGCCGCCCACCACGAAGTGCAGCGGCGGCCAGGAGAGCCAGGCCTTCACGGCGCGCTTCCCGCTCCGACCGGGCTGTACCAGATCGGCGACGTCCAGGCGCGCTGCTGCACCGTCTTCGGCACCGCGCCGGCGCAGCATTGTTGATACTCGTACGCCGTGTAGCTCATCGGTGTCTCGCACACTCCACCGCCACAGTCGTCCTTCGAGGCGCAGCCCTTGCCGTTGAAGCTCGGATCGGTGGAGCCACACACCCCCTGCGGGGCCGCACAATCCACACCCCGGGCATTGCAGTAGTATTGGTTCCATCGACAGCTCGGCTGCTCGAGCACGCGAACGTAGTAGAAGGCGTGGCTGTCAGGGTGGAAGTCCGGATCCGCCCAGACCGAGCAAAGACTGGCCGCCCCCACCCCATTCGTCCTACACGTCGCCAGATCGACCTCCCCGACCGCCGGCGCGACGCGAAGCCGACCATCGCCGCGAGAGATCGCGCGGGGCGAGCCGTCTGCGTACGTCGTCAGATCAAAGACCTGCTCGCGTGTCTCGTCCCCGTCTACCCAGCCCTTCACGATCTGCAGGCGATCGAGCTTCGTTCCGGGATGGAGCGGCCATCCCGGGTCCATCATGGCGCTTACCGCGAACCGCGGTGCAGCGTCACCCACGACGTCGCTCCTCGTCAGAGTACCACCCATCGGCACGCCCGCTGCGTATCCCTGGGCCGCGAAGTCTCCGCGCTCACATATGTCGGGCGGCAGATCGGCGCCCCCGAAGAAACGGACGATCGGTCGGGTACCGCTCGTCGCATACGTTTCGCGGTTCTTGAGCGCGGTGAAAATCGAGTCTCTCGAGTTCTCCTCGGCCCACGCGACCGTCAGTCCACCGCCGTTCGTCTCGAGGCCGAGAAAGAATTTCTCGTCCAGCGCCTGCGAGGAGACCGCGAAGCTCTGGACGCCATGCGCGCCGTGGCGGGCATAGTCGACCTCTTCGCTGTGCCCCGGCGTGCCGTTGTGATTATCCAGCCCTCCGACGAAGCCGAGCTTGAACGGGTTGATGCCAGTCGCGTCGTCGAACTGAATGCCGTTCTTCAGCGTGTTGCGAACGAAGCCGTTCGGCGGAATGTTGTCGGGGTCGCGGTTCTCGGGCTGGAGCCACTCGCCGCTCAGCCGACTGAAGTTCTGCGCCTCGAAGGCACACTCCTCGTCGGTCGAGCCCCACGCCCCGGGCATGTCCGCCTGGAAACGGCATTCCGACGAGCCTTTGATCTGTAGGATCTCGACCAATGGCTCCATCGCGCCCCGGATCTCCGCCTCGTCGAGGCTCTCGGGCATCAGGAACATCGCGCCACCGCTCAAGTTCGAGTTGTGTGGAATCGAAAGCGCCTCGCAGCGGGGACGGAGCGGGCTGTCGTTACAAAGACGGCGCAGATCCTCGAGCATCTGCTGCGGAGAGCCGAGAGCGAAAGATCCCGGTCGCACGCACTCGTCGCCCTTTCCGCAGCCGACCGGAGCTTCGATGTTGCTGATGGGAACGTCGAGCACTTCGTCGTTCCGGAAGATGATGTTGCGGTGCATGTTGTCGAGCCCGCCGCTGCCAGGATAGGTCGACACGCATAGGCCCTTGGGACCGCCTTCGGGCGGGCAGTCCTCGGAAGCGTCGTCTTTGCCGAGATTGTCCCAGCACGGGAGATCGGGAAGGTTCTCGCAGCGCCCGGCCGACATCATGGCCGTGTACTCGTAGGCCACGAACGACGTGAATGTGCAGGCCGAGGTTCGATCGTAGGCGGCTTCCGCGTCGGCCTGGATCTGCTGCCACACGTTCGTCGCCTGCTCAATGCAACGATCACCCAACGGCCCCTCGCCGAGCGTGCAGAACTTCACCCGCTGCGGGTTCTCCGACGCGTTCTCCGGATTGGCCACGAGAGCCGCCGCCGGCCCGCTCGTCAGGCGAGTCAACTCATCGCGTGCCAGCGTGCAGAGAGTCGAGCCGTGTCCGACGGGAACGCACTTCGTCGGGAGGTCGCCCCCGGTGAGGTCCGCGATCACGTCGCCCACCACGGTTCCGCACTCCTGGCCCGCCGGGCAGTCTGCGTCGGACTCGCACGAGACTTCCGGCTCGAACATGCAGATGTTCGACTCGCCGAACTGCTCGGAGTGATCCGTGATCGCGACCCAGTCGAGGGCACGCCCCTCGGGCAACTGCGCCGTACGCGAGGCCGTGAACTGACACTTCTCTGGCGGCAGACAGTACGGGTACGGGGCCACCAGGGGCGACGCATCGGGGGGTACTGGCGTGGGTTGGAACTGGTCCCGGGTGTCGACCCAGGGAGCCAGGCCGACCTCGTAGCCCTTCGCGTAACGATACCCATCCGCGGGAGTATTCCTCGTCCAGAGCGTCACAGCATCGAACGAATACGCGGTATGAATGTGAGTCTCGCCGAAGAATGGGCTCTTGGTGGCGCTGTAATTTGCGCACGGAGCCCGATCTTCGGTTCGCTCGAACGCACGGTCCGCCGCGCCAGCGTCGGACAAAGCGAAGACCGAGACCGCCACCATCACGCCCGAACGAGCCCACCTTATCGCGTCCATCCGTCGTTCTGGCCCCAAGCCCAAAGGCGAGTCAAACCAGGCCTAAGATCCGCCGTCCGCGTCACGAGGGAAGCCCGGCGGGCGACTCCGCCGCCGGCAGGGCCAGGAGCGCCCCCTCCCCAACGCTCCTTGCGACTCCACTACTGCGCGACGAAACCAAATAGGTTCTTCATGTCGCCTACACCGGATCGCCTGGGTGGTACTCTACCCGCTGCTAGCCACCGCAAAATTGATTCGCTGAAGCCATGATGCTCCCCCAAGCTGAATCGAATCCTGGGCAGACGGCAAGATCAGAGCC
>JAQWRY010000058.1 GCA_029243485.1 Candidatus Binatia bacterium
CTTCTCCTCCAGGACGTGACGGTCACCGCCCCGGGTACCCGGGGCGTCGAACTCACGACCTGCGCCGCCGCGACGATACGCGGCCTGGTCGTCACCGGAGGCCAGCACGGACTTCGCGCCACGACCGCCGATGGTTTGATCGTTCGCAATTGCCAGCTCTCCGGACAGACAAACAACGGGATCATGATCGTGGACACCACGGGCGCGACGATCGAGAACAACCGCATCGACACCGCTTCCCAGCGCGGCATCTTCCTCGACGACACGGACCAGGCGTACGTTCGAAACAACGGCGTGACCAACAGCGGAGAGTGGGGCATCCACTTCGACGCGGCCGGCGGACCGGTGTCGGCGAACAACGTCGTGGCCTTCAACACCGTCTACGCCAGCGGCGCGAGCGGGGGGGGCATCCGGTTCCAGCACGCCACCGGCGAGATTCGGGAAAACGTCGCGACCATGAACACCAACATCGCCATCAAGGTCGACACGGCTCCCACCTACATCCATCACAACGTCCTGCACGCAAGCACGACGGACATCGATACGCAGACCGGCCAAGAACCCGTCCGCTGGGACAACGCCACCACCGACCCCCTGCTCGTGAATCCCGCGGGCGGCGACTTGTCGCTCTCCCACCTCGCGGCCGGCCAGGGTGCGAACAGCCCGGCGATCGATCAAGGATCGGCCCTCGTGGTCGACGCCGACATCTCCGGCGCGACGCGCACGGACGCCATCGCGGACTCGGGGACGGCCGACCCGGGCTTCCACAGCGGCGCCGGCGCCTCGACCGGGATCCCGGCGGTGATGACCGGCCCGACGGCAACACCGAAGACCTATTACGTCGACCCCATGAACGGGAACAACGGCAACTCGGCAACCCACGCGCAGAGCCCGGGCTCCGCGTGGCAGACGATCGGACACGCCATCGGGCAGTCCGTATCCGGAGATACGCTCCACCTCCAAGCCGGGACGTACGCCGAACAGGTCGACGTCACGGTGGCCGGCCTGACGCTCCAAGGCGTCGGCGCTCTGGGCACAGTGATCCTCACCCCGCCCGGAGGCCAGGTCGGCATCACCGTCGACAGCCTCTCCGACGTGCGCATCGAGAACCTCGTCGTTGACGGCGGAACCCAGGGAATTCGCGCAGAAAACGCGAATGGCCTACGCATCGTCGGCGTCGCAACGACGAACCAGGACTTCATCGGAATTCACGTCGTCGACACGGCCGACGCCTGGGTCGATAGTTGCATCGTCACCGGGGCCGGCAGCAGCGGGATCTCGCTCGAGCGATCGAGTGCTCTGTACGTCCGAAACAACCTCGTCTACGCGAACACCGAGTGGGGCATCGACGTCGACAACGCTTCGGCGCCTCTTTCGACCGGCAACGCGATTGCGTTCAATACGGTCCATCAGAACGGTGACGGCATCCGTGTTGTTAATGTTAGCGCCGAGATCCGGGGAAACCAGATCACCGGCCAGGTCGATCTCGGCCTGTTCCTCTCGGGCACGTTCCTGAGCGCCCATCACAACAACTTCGCGAACAACGCGCGCGATCGTGACCGCGATTCGTCCAGCCTATTCGTCTCCGTCTGGGACAATCTGGGCAAGAACCCGCGCTACGTGAATGCACCTGGTCTCGACGGACTCCTCGGCGGTGCCAACTGGGTTGACGACGACTTCCGGCTGCAGACCCTCGCAGCCGGCGAGGACTACGACAGCCCGTCGATCGACGGAGGCTCGAACGACGTGTCGGCCCTCGACATCGGCGGCTCGACCGCGACGCTCGGCGCACCCGACTCGAGCACTGCCGACGTGGGCTACCACTACAATGCCCCCGCCGGGGTGGCGATCCCCGCGTACATGTCTCCTCCGCCGGAGCCGAACGAGACCTACTACGCCTCGCCCTCGATCGGCGATGACACGCGGACCAAGGCGCAGGCGCAGAATCCCGCCACTCCGTGGGAGACACTCGCAACGGCCCTCCAGCAAGCAAGCGACGGCGATACCGTCGTCGCCCTCGCAGGAACCTACGTCGAATCCGCGAGCATCGAGCGCGCGGACCTGACGCTCGTCTCCGAGACTCCCGGCGGTGCCGTCATCCAACCCATCTCCGGCGCGGCCCTCGCGGTCAGCTCGCCCGGCGTGACAATCGACGGCTTCCTGCTGAAGGAAGGAACGACCGGCATCACCGTGACCGCGGGCGGCGATGACGTCCGCATCACGAACTGCTCGGCAGCCGGGTCTTCGACCGACGGCTTCCGAGCGACGGACGTGTCGGGCGTGATCATCGAGAACTCCGTCGCCTCGGGATCGCTCTTCTCGGGCATCCACCTTCGCCGTGTCCAGTCCGCCACCATCCGAAACACGCTGAGCTACGCGAACGGCGAGTGGGGACTCTCGCACGACAACTCGCCGGGGACGGAACCGCTATCGGTCGACAACCTAGTCGCACACAACACCTTCACGATGAACGGAGTCGGCAACGCAAGCTTGCGGAACGCCGTCGGTCTGGTCCGTGAAAATCTGCTCACCGATTCGCCGGGCACGGGCATGCGGATCGACACCCCCGGCGCCGTCCTGAGCCACAACGGGTTCAACGCAAACACCACTCCGCTCGATCCGGAGAGCTATCTCTTCTGCGCCGGCTGCACGAGCAACGAGACGGTCGTTCCCGACTACATCGATCCGACCGGCACAGACGGCATCCTCGGCGGAACGGATTGGACCGATGACGACTTCCGCCTGATGCAGGTTGCGGCCGGGCAGGCGAGCGAGAGCGATGCCGTCGGATTCGGTTCCGACCTGGCCTCGACGCTCGCCGTAAACGGCAGCACCGCGACCAGCGGCGCCATCGACTCCGGCACGGTCGACCTCGGCTACCACTACGACTCCTCCAGCACGGCCCTTCCCTCGCCCGGCTACTCGGCACTGCCTCTCGACGTGTTGTTCGTCGACGTGAACACCGGCGACGACGGGCGTTCGCGCTCCCAGGCCAACGTCCCGGGGACGCCCTGGCGGACGCTAGAGCACGCGCTCTCTCAGGTCGTGCCGGGCGACACTCTCCTCGTCGAACCGGGGACCTACCCCGAGGCGCTGCAGATCGGCGTCGAGGACGTGAAGATCCGTGGCACAGACGCCTCACCGGCCCTCACGATCCTCGCCCCGGCCGGACGGGACGGCATCCGAATTCGCGCCACCGGCGTGCAGATCGAGAACCTCTCGATCCACGACTCCCGGCGCGGAATCGTCACCCTGGGTCGCTCGGACGATCTCTCCATCGAGGACGTCATCGTGAACGATGCCGAGCGGTACGGGCTCGCGCTCGGGAACGCCGACGGGATCTCGCTTTCGGGGGTTATCGTAGCCCGGAGCGGCCGCTATGGTGTCTACGTGCGCAAGGCGACCGGATTCGAAATGCGGGACTGCGACCTCTACGGAAATGGTCGATCGGGCCTCCGCGCCGTCCGTACCGACGGCACGATCACCTTCGTCACCTCGTACGGAAACCGCAATGGTGTCCGGGGTGCGCGCAACACGCTCACCGTGCGCGACTCGATCTTCGCCGGAAACACGCAGTACGGCTTCCGAGCACACTCGACCGACACGACCACCATGAGCCACACCCTGCTCGGACTGAACGGCCGGGGCGACGTCTACCCCACGGCGCTCGGCGCCGGGACCGGAATGCTGCTCGCCACCGATCCTCTTCTCGTTGATCCCGACAACGGAGATCTGAGCCTCCAGCCCACGAGTCCGGCCATCGACGCCGGCTCCGACTCGGTGGGCAACCTGAATGTCACCGGCTCCGCGACCGGCGGAACCCCCGACACCGGAATCGCCGACCAGGGAGCGCACCGATGAGCCGCCTCACCGTCTTCGCCGCCACGATCGTTCTTGGAGCCGGCCTCCTGCTCGCAAGCCTCCCGCAGACGGCAATCGCCGGCAGCAGCGGTGGGCGGGTCTACAATTCGAAGCGTCTGCGTCCCCGCGCCGAGACCGCCGCACGCGGGCGCATCATCCGCGACCCTCGCAAGGCTCCGACGAACCCTCGTCAGCCTGCGAAGCGGCGTGCGCTGATCCCCAACCCGGAGAAGCGGTACAAGGGGGGCAGCGGCTACACCAAGCGCGGCAACTATTACTACCAAACACCGAAGCAGATCCGTGCGGGCGGCAACACAAAGCGCCGCGTCGAGCGCATCAAGATCCCGCACCCGAACAAGAAGCTCCGCTGAGCGGCTCTACTCGCTGATCGACTCGAGTTCGCGCCCGCGCGTCTCGGGGAACGTGAGAATGACCAGCGCACCGGTGGGCGCAAGCAAGCTCACGAGCGGCAGTACCGTAGTGAGTTCCATCCCGGACCTCATACCTACGGTCGCGAGGCCAAGACCGGCGGCCGCACCCAGCGTCTCCATCATCGCCTGCAGCCCTGTCGAGGTTCCGCGGTACGCCGTCGGGAACAACTCCGTGGCGAACGCCCGCAGGATCGTCATGCTCGCCGTCAGCGACAGAACGAGGAGACTCCACGAAAGCACGATGAGAAACCCATCGGTGCGGAAGAACCCCCACGCGAGCAGTGGGAAGACCGCGACGAACCCGATGCCTACGCGTCTGCGCCCGATCCGATCGCCGAGCCGCCCGGCGAGGATGTTCCCGAACACCCCGAGCCCACCGGCCGTGAGAACGAGGATCGAATACTGACCGGGCTCCCAACCGCGATGAACGAGAAGGTACTGTGCGGTGAACTGATACGCGCTCCCCATGGAAGCCGCGGAAAGAAAGCCGAGCGCCGCGATGCCCGCGGCGCGACCCGGATAACGCCGGACGAGCATCCGGAACGGCTCGAAGTACCCGGCGAGCGCCCCCGCCTGGTCGGCCTCCTGCGTCGCAAAGCGCTCCGTTTCCGGCACGCCCCGCCGGAACGCCGGCAAGAACAGCACGGGAACGATCCCGATCACGTACAGGGAACGCCATCCGAACGGCAGATACTCGACCCCGGCGAAGAGCAGCGCAGAGAGGCCGTGCCCCAGGGATGCGAGCGCGCCCAGCATCCCGATGCCCCACCCCCGGTGCGCGGCGGGGAGCTCTTCGGAAACCATCACGAACGCGACGGTCGCTGCCGTCAGCATGAACGTCCGAGTGAACACCTGCAGGAGAACGAATTGGGTGGCCGTCTGACTGAAGCCGGTAAGGAGCGTACCGAAACTCAGCGCGACGACCGACACCAGGAATACACGGCGCCGCCCCACCCGATCCGCAAACGGCACTACGAGGAACGCCGGCAGCGCCCCCAGCCGGATCAGTCCAGTGAAGCCACCGAGCTCCGCCTCGCCGAGATCGAGACTCTCCGCGATGAACGGCAGCGCGGCTGTGAGCAGTGAGAAGTCGTAGTTCTCGAAACAGAGCGCGAGCGAAACGAAGCCGAGCAAGCGCAGCTGGTCCGACGTCAGGTCCGGAACCGAGCCGAGGATCGGCGGAATCCACAAGGGCCGGCGCGGACGCGATGGAAGGCTCACCGGCTCCGACACGGCCTGATCCATACTCCCGAACGCGGTGGAGTGCGACGCAGGGTCTCGATTGCATCTCGGTTCCCCTGTGCCATAAGCGCCGCATGGGTACGCTTTCCGGTAAGCGCGCGCTCGTACTTGGCGTCGCGAACGAACGCAGCATCGCTTGGGCGATCGCCCGAGCGCTCGCGAGCGAGGGCGCGCACATCGGGCTCACCTACGTCGGCGAAACCCTGGAGCGGCGGGTTCGCCCTCTGGCGGAGAAGATCGGCGCAGACGTCCTCGGCTCGTGTGACGTGACGGACGACGCACAGATCGACCAGCTGATGGGCGAAGTGCAGAGCCAATGGGGACAGCTCGATGTCCTCGTGCACGCGATCGCCTTCGCGCAGAGAGAAGACCTGACGGGTCGCTTCGTCGACACCGGTCGCGAAGGCTTCCGCCTCGCCCTGGACGTGAGCGCCTACTCCCTGGTCGCCCTCACCCGTGCTGCGTTGCCTCTATTGTCCGCAAGCGACGGCTCGGTGCTCACCCTGTCCTTTGCGGGCAGCGAACGCGTGTTCCCGAACTACAACGTGATGGGCGTGGCCAAGGCGGCCCTCGAGTCGTCCGTGCGCTACCTCGCGGCCGACGTCGGCCCCGAAGGCGTCCGCGTCAACGCGATCAGCGCCGGGCCGATCAAGACTCTTTCCGCCGCCGGGATTCGAAACTTCCGCGAGATACTGCACGTCGCCGAAGAGCGAGCTCCGCTGCGACGCAACGTGGCCGCAGACGATGTCGGCCACCTCGCCGCTGCGCTCGCCGGCCCCGCGGGCCGCGGAATCACGGGCCAGGTTCTCTACGCCGACGCCGGCCTCAGCATCCTCGGCGTCTAAGGTCTCCCATGACACACATGATCGTACTCGTTCTGACCACCCTACTCGGCGCGGCCGGCATCTGGCGGCTCAACGCGTGGGCGGAGACGGCGCCCGATCCGGGCCCTCGTCCGAAGCCGCCGCTCGAAGATTGACGGCCGACACACCCGCACCGACCTTCTGCGCTCCGAGAACGCGCGCCAGTCGCGCGAGGGAAACGTTGTAGTCGCGCACGGCCTCGTAGTAGCTGCTGGACACCCGCGCGTAGTTCCCGAGCGCGTTCAGGATCTCGCTGGCGTCACCGATGGCGAGATCGAAGTTCGTCACCGAGAGAGTGAGGATCGCCCGCCCCGCTTTGCGGCCATCCTCGAGATCCGTCACGGCCTTGCGGTTCTCGACTACGCTCTCGTAGGCGCTCACGAGTTCCACCGCTAGCCCGCTTCGCGCCTGACGCCGCCGCGCTTCCAGCGTCCCCAGCTCGGCGCGCGCCTTCTGCACCTTCGTTGCCGTGATGTGGAAGTTGAGCGGCCACCGGACAGTGAGAAAGCCGCCGGGGCCGTTGAGAAAGTTGAACCGGTCGAACGCGAACGGATTGAGCTGCCGATCCCGCTCGGGCGCGTAAGAGTAGCCGAAATAGCCGGTGAATAAGAGGTCGGGAAAATACTCGGCCTCGGTGCGCGACAACTCGCTCGCCTGCGCTTCGACACCCTGCTCGATTTGCCGCCACATCGGGCTCACGTCGTACAGCTCCGCCAGGTAGTCCTCCACGGGATCGAGGACGGCCGGCTCGGGGTTGAGCCAGCGGTCACGGACGTCGAGCGGCGACCGAACCTCACCCCCGGCGAGCACCCGAAGAGCCTCCAGCGCCGCCTTCTCTCCTGCGGTGAGCTTCGGAATCTCCTTCGCGACCTCGGCACGACCGACGCGCAGATACAGGATGTCGAGTTCGGAGATGTCGACGTCGCCATCTTCGCGTCTCTCGCGAGCAGTCTCGAGGGCATCGTTGAAGCCCTTGCGCGCCTCCTCGAGGATCCCCCGGACCGAACGTGCGAGAACAATGTTGTAATAGAGCGTCTTGGTCTGCTCGATCACCGTGGCTTCGAGGCCGTCGTGCTCGGCGATCTTCACCCCGACGGCATGCGTTGCCGCCTCGATCCCCGACGAGATCTTCCCCCACGTGTACAGCGGTTGGACCAGCTGAACCTCGACACGATTGAACGGCCCGAACGCCCGCGTGTCCACGGTGTCGGGAGAATCGAGCACGGTACCGCGAGCGCGGCGCGCAAAGCCGAAGCTGTTCGTCGCCGTGAACTCCGGCAGGAACGCAGACGCCTGGGCCCTCTGAAGATCCGCCTCCTGGCTGACGACCGCCCAGCGCGCAACATCGAGCTCCGGCGCCGCTTCGATTGCTCGCTCGACAAACTGGTCGACTCCGAGCCGCTCCATCTCGAAGCCGCCCCTCGCCGATCCCACTGGTGCGGCCGCGCCATCGACCGCAACGGGATCGACCAGGTCGGCAGAGCCGAGGCAGACCGCCGTAGGAGACAGCATCAACACCATTGCAAGGACGAATCCCCCGCGCGCAACTCCCAAGGCCATCGCCGCCGACGTTCCTCCCGCTGGTCTTCCCTCAGCGCGCGCTGTGGCGCGCCCGAAACAATCTCATGCCGATCACCAGAGTCACAAGCCCGTACCCGAAGAGCACCGCCACCGAGCCCTGGATCGCCTCCAGCCCCCTGTCCCGTAGCACAAGATCGTTCATCGCGCGCATGGCCCAGCTCGTATAGAAGGCCGGCTGGAGTTCCCGCATCCACTCGGGAACGAACTCCGGAGGGAACCAAAGCCCACCCAAGAGAGACACCAACATCACCACGGCCAGGCTCAGGGGCTGCGTCTGCTCACGCGTGCGGGCGAACCCGGCCACGAGGAGTCCCACCGCGACGGTGGTGAAGACCATCCCCGCCGAAAGGGCCACGAGCGCGGCCGGCGACGGACCGAGCGAGACACCGAAGAACCAGTGGGCCCACAGAAACAGCAGCACCATCTGCACGCAGCCCAGGACGAATCGCGCGCCGAGCTTGCCGAGCACCATCCAGGTGAAGCCGGCGGGCGCCACGAGGAGGCGCGGCAGCGTGCCCCAATCGCGCTCGTCGTGGAGCCCCATTGAAGTTCCGAAAATGACCACGATCAGCACGAATAGCAGCGCGAAGCCCGGCACGTTCTCGTCGAACGAGTTCACCTCGCGCCGGCTGGCGGTGAGGCTCGTCTTTTCGACGACGATCAGATCCTCCGAAAGCGGATCCGCCAGGGCCTGTGCCTCCTGATCCATCAGCAGAAGCAGGACGCGAATGGCCTGCAGTCCGTAAGCCTGCGCCGGATCGGTCAGAAGCTCGATGTTGCCGGGACGCCCCTTCAGATAGCTGCGGCTCAGGCCGGTCGGGAAGACGAGCGCCGCGGCCGCGTCGTTGTCGTCGCGCACCAGTCGTTCGGCTTCCGCACGACTCACCGACCGGACATTCGCGTGCTCTTCGAGGAGTTTCGTGAACGCCGTCGCGACCGGCCCCTGATCCTCGTCGACGACCGGCAGCAAGAGCCGCGTGCGATCCCCGTTGTCGAGGAGCGCCCCTGCAATCAGGCTGATCACGAGGATCGGGACGACCATCGCGCCCACGAGGGCGACGCGATCGCGCACGATCAGCCGCAGGTCTTTCCAGAAGACGGCGACCATCGCTCACTCCGGCGGGGCCGCGTCCTTCTTCTTGCCGTGCAACTTGCGCTCGAGGCGGTCCATCAGGTCGTCGAACGAGTTCTTCTTGAGGGCCTTGCCGAACTGGGACTGAAAGTTCGCCGACAGGCTCACGTCCTCGATGAAGATGTCCGTCGCCTGCCAACCGGTATCGGTCTTCTGGAGGTCGTAATCGACCGCGAAGCGATCGCGCGGCGTGACGATCTGCGTACCGATGTGCGCCTCGTTGCCGTCGATCTTCTCTTCCGTGAACGCGAATTCCGGCGCGTCGAAAAGAAGGAGTCGCTGCACGTAGGTCCGAACGAACAGATCGCGGAACAGGCTGAAGAATCGCTCCTGCTGCTCGGGGGTCTTGTCGTCGAGGTGCGTCCTCATCGATTGACGGCCGAGCGCTTCGGTATCCAGGAAGCCCCGAAGCAGGTCTTTCAAAGATTCCAGCTTCTGATCACGATCGCCAACGCCGGTGACGACCCCGTTCGATGCACTGAGAATCTTCTGAGTGGTCTGCATGGGGCCACCCGACACATAGGAAAAGGCTCCGCCGACGGTCGAGACGAGCGCGACCAGGGTGGCCGCGATGATCACGGTGCGCATCAGTCCCGCAGCTCCTTTCCGGTGAGCTCGATGAAGATCGTTTCGAGAGAAACCGGTGTGACGCGGATCTGGACGATAGGCTGCCCGGCGACGTCGCGTTCGCACACAGCGGCGAGGACCGGCTCCGCGTGCGAAGCAAAGAGACGAACCAGGGAACCCGAGGACTCGACCCTCTGCACACCGGCAAGAGCGGCGAGCGCCGCCTCGTCGCGCAGCGGTTCCGCGAAACGCAGCTCGATCACTTCCGTCGCGGAGGAGAGCCCGAGCAGCTCCGACAACGTACCGAGCGCTACAACCTGGCCTTCGTCGAGGATCGCGATGCGATCGCACAAATCCTCCGCTTCTTGCAGATAGTGCGTCGTGTAGAGAATCGTCACGCCCTGCTCGCGGAGCTTCCGGACCGCCTGGAAGATGTGCACGCGGGACTGGGGATCCACGCCCACCGTCGGCTCGTCGAGCAGAACGAGGCGTGGGGAACTCACGAGCGCGCAGCCGAGATTCAGGCGGCGCCGCATCCCGCCCGAGTAGGTCCGAACGAAGTCGTTGCGGCGCCCCGACAGCTCGACGGCCTCGAGCGCCTCTTCCACGCGCGCGGGGCGATCCGCGCGCGGCACGCCCCAGAGACGGGCGAAGAACTCGAGGTTCTCCTGGCCGGTGAGGTCCGGGTACAGGGCCTCCTCCTGCGGGGCGACGTTCAGAAGACGCCGTGCAGCGTGCACCTCGCGGACGACGTGTTTGCCGAAAACCCACGCATCGCCGGATGTGGGCCAGATGCGCGTCGAGATCATCGACAAGGTCGTGGTCTTCCCGGCGCCGTTGGGTCCAAGCAGTCCGAAGATCTCACCCTCGTTCACCTCGAGAGAAATCCCTCGAACCGCCTCGCGCTCGCCATAGGAGCGCCGGAGGTTCTTGGTCACAAGGGCCGCGGTCATCTCTCTGGTCGCCTATCGGGAGCCGCTGGTCGCGTCAATCGAACCGCGGCCGAGGGGTTACAGCAGGAACGGGTCGCGCAGCAGGATCGTCTCGTCGCGTTCGGCACCGACCGAGATCAGCGTGACGGGCGTGCCGGTGAGCTCCTCGATCCGCGAGATGTACTTCTGGGCCGCCAGGGGCAGATCGTCGAAGTTCCGGGCTCCGCTCAGATCCTCGGTCCAGCCCTCGAGATCCTCGTAGATCGGCTGGGCCTGGGCCAAGGCGGAGACGCTCGCGGGAACCCGGTCGTAGCGCTCGCCGCCACAGTCGTAGGCCGTCGCGACCTTCAGAGTCGGGATGCCGGAGAGCACATCGAGTTTGGTCAGGGCCAGACCGGAAAGCCCGGACAACCGGGCCGCCTGTCGAACCACGACCGCGTCGAACCAGCCACACCGCCGGGGCCGACCCGTGGTGGCGCCGAACTCGCCGCCGACCTGGCGTAGCTTGGCGCCGACCTCGTCTTCGAGTTCCGTCGGGAACGGTCCCGCGCCCACTCGCGTAGTGTACGCCTTCGCGATTCCGAGGACCCGGCCAACGTGTTTCGGAGCGACACCCGCCCCGGACCCGACGACTCCGGCCACTGTGTTCGACGAGGTCACAAAGGGGTACGTCCCATGGTCGAGGTCCAGCATGGCCGCCTGCGCGCCTTCGAACAGGATGCGCTTGCCCGCCGCGATGTGGTCGGAAATGACGACCGTGGCGTCCGTCACGTACGGCTTCAAGCGCGCCGCGTAGACCGCGTATTCTTCGAGGATCGCATCCACCGTGGGAGGCGTCTCACCGTAGAGCTCCAACAGCGGGCCGCGCTCCGAAAGGATCCTCTCGACGCTTTCGCGGAAGTACCGCGGGTCGAGCATGTCGACGACGCGAACACCTCGGCGAGCCGCCTTGTCCTCGTAACACGGGCCAATCCCGCGCCCGGTCGTGCCGATCGCACGTTCGCCCAGCGACTTCTCGCGGGCCTTGTCCAGCATGCAGTGCACGGGAAGGATGATGTGCGCCCGTTCGTCGATTCGAAGCTGGTCGGGATCCGTCAGGTACCCCTTGGCCTGCAGGCCTTCGATCTCCTCGCAGAGAACCTTCGGGTCGATGACGACACCATTGCCCAGAACGCAGGTGGTTCCGGGGTGCAGAACGCCGGCCGGGATCAGGTGAACGACGGTGCGCTCGGTCCCGACGACCAGGGTGTGTCCCGCGTTGTTGCCGCCCTGGTAGCGGGCCACCATGTCGGCATGTGCGGCAAAGTGGTCGACGACCTTGCCTTTGCCTTCGTCACCCCACTGGGCTCCTACGATGATCAGCGTCGGCACGAGACTCGTCCTATCACAGACTCAGCAGGGCCGCGTTGAGAACCTCGGGGAGCTTGCGCAGCTCGTCGAGAATCTCGTCGGATACCGGGTCGTCTACGTGGAAAAGCGAAACGGCGCGCTTTCCGATTCCCTCGCGGCCGAGCTCGAGGCCGGCGATGTTCACACCGCTCTTGCCCAGAAGGGTCCCGACCTGCCCCACGACGCCGGGGACGTCCCGGTTGTGCAGCATGAGGATGAAGCCCTCGGGAACCGCCTCGAGGAAGAAGTCGTTCATCTTCACCAGCCGCACGGTCTGCCTGCCGAACACGGCGCCCGCCACCTGATGGCGAGCCCCGGAGGCAAAGGACACCGTTACGGAGATGCGGTTCCGAAAATCGCCGGGCTGGGTGGAGATCGTCTCCTGGACCGAGATACCCCGCTCGCGCGCGATGACCGGAGCACTGACGTAGTTCAGATCGTCCCCGAGGATCGGCAGGAGAAGTCCGCGCAGGAGCGCGGCGGTCACGGTCTTCGTGCCGTGGTCGGCGACTTCGCCCTTGTACTCCACTTCGAGCGACACTGGTGCACCGGCGGGCTTGGTATCGGTCGAGCCGAGCTGGGAGACCAGTGAGCCGAGTCGTTCCGCCAGGTCGAGATACGGGCCGAGGTGCTCGCGCTGCTCCGGCGTGAGGGCCGGCATGTTCACCGCCGCGGTGATCGCCCCGCGGCAAAGGAATGCCGAAACCTGGTCGGCAATCGCGACGGCAACGTTCGTCTGCGCCTCGCCGGTCGAAGCCCCGAGGTGCGGAGTGACGACGACGCCGGGCAGGTGCAGGAGCGGGTGGTCGGCCGCCGGGGGCTCTTCGACGAAGACGTCGATCGCCGCGCCTGCAACCTTCCCGGACCGCAGCCCTTCGGCGAGCGCTTCCTCGTCGACGATCCCGCCGCGCGCGCAGTTGATGATGCGCACGCCGGGGCGCATCCGCTCGATGGCGGCGGCGTCGATCAGGTTCTTGGTGTCTGCCGTCGCGGGGACGTGCACCGAGATGAAGTCCGAGCGCTCGAAGAGCTCTTCGAGCGTCGCGAGTTCGACCTCGAGCGGCTTCGTTTCCGGAGTCACGAACGGGTCGAAGGCGATGACCTTCATCTTGAGGCCCGCCGCGCGGTCGGCGACGACACGCCCGATGTTGCCGAGGCCGATGATGCCGAACGTCTTCCCCGTCACCTCGCTGCCGGTGAACTTCGACCGCTCCCACTTCCCGCCCCGAAGCGAGGCGTCCGCGGCCGGAATGTGGCGCGCGCAGGCGAGCGTCATGGAGATGGCGTGCTCGGCCGTGGTCACGTTGTTCCCGCCGGGCGTGTTCATCACGACGATGCCGCGTCGCGTGGCCGCGGCAACGTCCACGTTGTCGACGCCGATGCCGGCGCGACCGACCACCTTCAGCCGCTCGCCCTTGGCGATGACCTCTTCGGTGACCTTGGTGCCACTACGGACGACGAGAGCATCGTAGTCGCCGATTTTGGCGAGAAGCTCATCTGGCGGAAGACCGGGGAGGTGATCCACCTCGATCTCGGCTTCGGCTTCGAACCGCTCCATCCCCTCTGGGGCGAGCTTGTCCGACACGAGAACGCGGTACGACATCGCTCCTCATTCCTCCTCGCGCCGCGCCTACTTGGCGGGCAGCGCCGGGAGGCCTTCGGCCAATACCGCTTGTGCGGCAGCCACCCCCCGTCCCAACGGCGCCTCGACCCCGAAACGAGCAAGGCCGAACTCGAGCGCCGCCATGCCGGTCACGACGTCGAACATGCCGACGTGACCCAAGTGGGCGAGACGTAGGATCTTGCCCTTGAAGCGGTCCTGCCCACCCGCGACCTCGACGCCCAACCCGTGACGCAGATACTTCTGCAGGTCGCCGCCGGGGATTCCCTCGGGAAGGAAGACACCTGTTGCCGCCGAACTCGGCGACTCGGCCGCGACGAGATCGAGACCCAGCCCCGCCGCACCAGCGCGCGTGGCGCGCGCGAGACGGTCGTGTCGGGCGAAGATCTCGGGGAGACCTTCGGCGACCATCAACTCGAGTGCCTTGCGCAGGCCGAACATCAGGTTGATCGCCGGCGTGTACGCCGTGGTGTTCTTCTGCTGCGCCGCGCGCTCGCGTGTCAGGTCGAAGTAGAACTTCGGGAGCGAGGAACGCTCGGTCGCCTTCCACGCCTTTTCCGAGAGCGCGAGGAACGCGAGCCCCGGCGGAAGCATGAACGCTTTCTGAGAGCCGGATACGAGAACGTCGATGCCCAGATCATCCATCGGCATGTCGGCCACACCGACGGCGGTGATGCCGTCGACGACCAGGAGCGTCTCCCGGGCGCGCGTGAGATCCGCCAGCTCTTTCACCGGGTGCATGGCCGTGGTCGAGGTCTCGCTCGCCTGGAGCAGAACGGCCCGGGTCTCGGGACGGCGCTGCAGGATGGCCTCGACGGTCGCAGGATCGACGGCCTTGCCCCACTCGACCTCGATTTCCTCGACCTCGACGCCGTATTCGCGACAGACCTTGGTCCAGCGCTCGCCGAACTTGCCGCCGTTGACCACGATCACCACGTCGCCCGGCGACAGCGTGTTCACAATCGAGGCCTCCATCGCGCCGGTGCCGGACGAGGCGAGGACGATCACGTCCTGGGCGGTCTGGAAAACGGCCTGTAGACCCGACCGAATCTCCTTCACCGTGGCCTCGAACTCTGGCGTGCGGTGATGGATGGTGGGTGCCGCCATCGCCAGCAGCACCGCTTCAGGGACCGGGGTCGGACCGGGGGCGAGTAAGTACTTCTTCTGTGGGACTGGCGTCATGGCAGCGGGGCGTCTCGAGGTGGTTGCGAGACGGCAACCAAGGTGGCTAGCGAAGGCCCCAGAGGCAATCAAGACGAGCCCCGCTCAGGCGGGTTTTACGATTGTGCAGACGGTGCAACCCCGCCGTTGCGTTGACAACCTCCCGGCGCGCCGATACCCGAGAATTGGTGCAGCAGAGCTCCTTGGGACACTCCGGGCTCCGCGCCTGGGCACTCGTGATCGCCGCCGCCACACTGGCGGCGATGGCCTCGAGCGCACACGCGGAGGAAGTAGTGAATGCGGCGGCGGGCTCCTCGCCCGAAGCGGGTGCGACGCTCGAGGTGCGTGAAGGCCTCGTCGACGGGCCGTCGATCTGGCAGGTGCTGAGCGCTCAGTACGAGCTGCCGACAACCGAGCCGCCGGATCCGTTCATCAGCGGCCTGCGAGATGCACCCGCGCAGCTCACGCTGCGCGACGCTGTGCTGACGGCGGTACAGAACAACCCGGCCGTGATCGCGGAGTCTCTCTCCCCGCTCGCCCAGGAGACCGGCATCCTCGAGGCTCAGGCGCAGTTCGATCCGATCCTCGGAGGCGACGTCGGACTCGGGCGCAACGCGAATCCGGTCAGCAATGTACTCAACGCGTCGTCCGAAGGCTCCCTGCGCGTCACCCAGACCAACGCGAACTGGGACTTCGGACTCAGCAAGGCGCTACGAAGCGGTGCCGCGTTCTCGCTCGACTGGGACAACGCGCGGTCGACCAACGACGCCCGCCTCGGCCTACTCGATGCGCCCTTCCAGCTCTTCAATCCCCAGCTGGTCCCGCAGCTCACCGCGAGCCTGAATCAGCCACTTCTCCGCGGCTTCGGTTTGTACTTCACGAGCCTCCGGATCCGGATCGCGGAAAGCGCGACGGACGCAGCCATCGAGAACTATCGCGCAGCAGTCGCGAACTTCATCCGCGGCGTTATCGCCAACTACTGGGCGGTCGTGGGGCTCGAAGAACGGCTCGACGTGCTGAACGGCTCGCTGGAACTCGCCGAGAAGACCGTGCGCGACAACCGCACCCGCGTCGACGTGGGCGTCCTGCCGCCGGTGGCCGTGCTCGAGAGCGAGGCGGAAGCCGCCCGCCGCAAGGAAGAAGTCATCGTCGCGACCAACGACCTGAGCCAGGCGCGGCTCCAGCTCCGCACGCAGGTCTACCTTCCAAGTGACAACCCGTTCTTGCCCCGCGCCGTGCAGCCCATCGACCGCCCTACTGACGACAAGATCGACGTGATGGTGGAAGAGGCCCTCCAGATCGCCATGGAGAAGCGGCCGGAGATCCAGGCGGCGAAACTCCAGTACAAGGGCCGCGAGCTCAACACCGCCCTCAACGAAAACGGCGTGCTGCCGAAGCTCGACCTGTTCGGCTCTCTCGGAGTGAACGGCCTGGCCGGCAGCAACACCACGGACGTAGTCGAGTATTTCGAGGGCAACTACGGCGACTCGCTCGAGACGATGGTCGACGGGCGCTTCTACTCGTACCAGGCGGGAGTCCGTATCGAGATCCCGATCGGCAACGCCGGAGCCAAGGCCCGTGCAACTCGCGCCCGTGTCGAAGAGCAGCAGACGTTCACCCGGTACCGCCAGACCGTGGCGGACGTGAGCCTGGAAGTCGGCCGCGCCGTGTCGGATGTCCTCTCGGACGAAAAGCGAATCGAGACCACCCGCGTCGCCCGCGAACTCAGCGAGCAGAACCTGCGCAACCAGACGAAGCGCTACGAGGTCGGCATGGTGACGACCACGGACCTTCTGAAGTTCCAGAACGACCTCGCCGCGGCCAAGGTCTCCCACATCCAGGCGATGATCGAGTACAACATCTCGCAGGCCGAGCTCGAAAGGGCGCAGGGCACCATCCTGTCGCGCTTCAACGTCACGATCGAACCCCGCGGCGAGACCGAAACGCCGTGGTGGGCCACCTTCTGACGGAAATCCACGTCGTCGGAGCCGCGATCCTGCGCGGCGACACCTGCCTCGTCGCGCTGCGGAGCGACACGATGGACGAGCCCGGATGCTGGGAGTTCCCTGGCGGCAAGATCGAGCCGGGCGAATCTCCGGCCGAGGCCCTGACGCGCGAGATCGAGGAGGAACTCGGATGCCGGATTCGGCCAGGCGCCCTGCTCGGCACCGGGCGCTGCGTCTCTGGCGGGCGCCAAATCCGCCTCGACGTCTTTGAGGCTGAACTGGTCTCCGGCACCCCGCGGGCGACGGAGCACCGAGAGGTTCGCTGGGTGGGCGCTGCGGGCCTCTCAGGGCTCCTGTGGGCCCCTGCGGACATCCCCGTGGTGCCTGCGGTCGCGGACCGCCTGGCGGGCGCTCAGGCCCGAGAGCCGAGCATCAGCGGGCCAACGGCGGCGCCACCGACGAGGCCGAAGTAAAAGACAGCAACAGAGTCGAGGAAGGTCGACACAGAGGCTCCCGGCCGAAATCACCAGAAGCCCCCGCGCCCAGATAGTGCTGGATCCGCCTGCTCAAGAGCGGCGGTGGCCGATGAGGTTCATGAACTCGTTTCGGGTGTCCTGGTTCTCGCGGAACACACCGAGCATCGCGCTGGTGATGACGTAGGAGTTCTGCTTCTCGACGCCGCGCATCCTCATGCAGAGGTGCTCGGCCTCGGCGACGACAGCGACTCCCTCGGCGCCGAGCTTCTCCATCAGGAGGGACGCGATCTGCGTCGTCATGCGCTCCTGGACCTGCAGCCGGCGCGCAAAGACGTCGACCAGCCGGGCCATCTTGGAGATGCCGACGATCTTGCCGCTCGGCAGGTAGGCCATGTGGACCTTGCCGAAGAAGGGCAGCATGTGGTGCTCGCACATCGAGTAGAAATCGATGTCCTTCATGATGATCATCTCCGAATAGTCCTCGGTGAAGAGGGCTCCGTTGATGATCTCCTCGGGATCCTGCGAGTAGCCGCGCGTCATCTCGGCCAGAGCTCGGGCGCAACGCGCAGGTGTCTTCAGCAGGCCTTCGCGAGTCGGATCCTCGCCGAGACCTCTGAGGATCCCTTCGAAATATTTCTCCAAGTCGACCCCCCTCCCCTCAGGACTTACTGCCCTTGCGCTCGACCGCCTTCACCTTCTGATACTTCCGGTAGTCGTAGCCAGTGGCCATGGCGAGCAACATCGGCTCCATCCCGCCATCACGTTCGCGGCGGAGGATCGAAAGCCGGCCGAAGAACTCCTGGAAGCCGCGAATCGCCGCACTACGCGCATCATCCGCCAGCGCGGGGATGCGCTCCTCGGTGATGGCAGCGAAACAGGCGGCCGAATCGGCCAGGCCCAGGATGTCGCGAAGCCGCGTGACGGTGAACCGGAACGCGGAGAAGCGCAGCTCGTTGGGGAACGCGTCCCACTCCGCCAGCGAGAGCGTACGCATCGACTCGTAACCGGCGATGACCGTCTCGAACCGCTTCAAGTCGTAGCTGCCGTCGTTGAAGCACAGGGCATTCACGGCGGTCGCGAGATCGAAGATGAACTTACCGCGGCAGGCGGCCTCGAAGCTGACGATGCCGACGAGCTTGTCGCCCTTCAGCAGGACGTTCTCGCTCAGCAGGTCGCCGTAGATGACGCCCTTGGGGAGCTTCGTCTCGAGGTAGTTCCCCAGGTAGTCGACTTCTTCGTCGAGCGTGCGGGTGATGCGCTTGAAGTACGGGGGCAGACGCCGCCGGATCTCGGCGTAGAGATCCGCGACACGATCGAAGCTGAAGCGGTTCTCGATGCCCTTCTTGTAGCCCTTGCCGATGAGGTGCAGCTCGCCGAGCGCGCGACCGACGCCCTCGATCTGGTTGCCGCTGAAGTCGCCGACCTCGGGACGCTTGCCGTCGATGTTCTTGTAGGCGGTGAGTCGCGCGCCGCCGACATCCCGATAGTGGCGGCTCTTGCGATCCGCGAGCGGCTGCGGGCACGGGAAGCCGTGCTTGCGCAGGTACAGGAAGAGATCGACCTCACGCTTCAGGTCGAGCTCGCCGCGGCGGTCGTCGAAGCGGAAGATCACCTTGCTGCGACCGACGTCGACCAGGAAGTTCTTCTGGTGGTTCGACGGGCGCGACCATCCACGCGGCGCTGGCCCAACCCCTTGAACCTTCCCGAGCCCGTACTCCTCGGCGAGGCCTACGATCTGCCTCTTGTCTAGCGCGGCGTCGGTCATCGGTGATCCGTCCGGGCAAGCCCGCGATCGTTCGGCTTCCACCTGCAGCATCCACTCACCCCCTCAAGCCCCATGTAGCGGATCCGTAACGAACGCCCCGTGATTCCGCTATGACTGAAGCCCAGCCAACGATGACACCGTGTTTGTTTTTCCTGCTGCGCGGAAATTAGGAGAACCAAGCAAAACTGTCAACAACGATTTACCGACACCCATCGGGGTACATTCGCTACATCGGCGTTTTGCACCCCAAAACTATTTGGCGCTCGGCCCTCGGAGCGCGGCGACGAAATCCATCACATTCGTCCCCGAAGGGCCTGTCACCAGGGTATCCCCGATCGATTCGAGGAGTCCGCCGCAATCGTGCTCGCGCAGGACCCGGCGAACGACGGCCGCCCCACCCGCCCGACGCCGGGACCGCCCATCTGCGAACCCGCCGGCGGCCGGTGTCTGCCCATCGATGCCGTCGGTTCCGGCCGAGAGGAGGGACCAGGGCCCGCCGGCGAGGCCGGCCATCGCAGCGACGGCGAACTCCTGATTGCGCCCACCCCGCCCCGTGGCCTTCCCGACACTGACGGTGGTCTCCCCGCCCGCGAGTATGCAGGTCGGCCCCCCTCGCCCACCGAGTCCTGCCACAAAGGCCGCCGCCGCCATGGCCGCCTCACCGCGCAGGGGTGCCCGCAGGTTCTCCACCCGGTAGCCCCGCCGGCGCGCCTCCCGGGCCGCCCCGTTGAGCGCGATTCGATTCGAACCGATCACACAGGGGTAGGAACGCCGCTCGTCCGCCGAGCCGGGCTTCACGGTCTCGACCACATCCGGGCGCCCCGCGCAGCCCGCCTCGAGACGGCGCCGCACCGCGACCGGAAGATCCCCCAGGACCCCGAGAGCCGCCAACCCGCGCCAGGCCTCCTCGAAAGTCGACGGGTCAGCGACCGTCGGGCCGGACCCTATCGTCGGCAGCGGGTCGCCGATCACGTCCGAGAGCGCCAGAGTCAGCACCCGTCGAGGCGCGGCGGCCCGCAGTACGCCGCCGCCCTTCACGCTCGAGACGTGCTTTCGCACCGCGTTCATCAAGCCGATATCGGCGCCGCACTTGAGCAAGAGCCTCCCGAGCCGGACCTTGTCGCGCTCTCCGACGCCGCGGGTGGGGCGGGCCAGGAGCGCCGACGCGCCACCGCTCAACAGGAACAGAACCGTGTCGGTCGGCGGTCGGCGGCGAAGACGACGGAGCAGCGCCTCGGTCGACGCGAAGCTGAGCCGGTCCGGAACCGGATGCGAGCCGGGCAGAATGTCGATCCGCCCGACGCGCCGCGTGCGGGCCCCCGTTCGCCCACGCGGGGCTATGACCAGACCACGGGCTTCGGGCGCCAGATCGGCGATCGCCTCGGCCATGGCCGCCGCAGCCTTCCCAGCGCCGGCAACCCAGAGCTCCCCGACGGGCACGCGGAACCGCCGTGTGCCCAGATCGACCTCGATCCTTCCCCCTGCCCGACGGACGTGGCGACGGATCAGATGACCAGGCGCAACGGCCTCGACACCGGCTCGGTAGATCGCTTCGAGGTCGGCGCGATGGCCCACTGAGGTGACTCCCGGGGAGTCGACTCGCTAGGAGTCGTCGCCGCCGTCGTCGCCAACGGCGAAGCGGCGAATGCCGCGATCGTCGTCCGCCTGCCGGGTCTGGCGGGCTTCCTTCTCCTGATCAGCCTGGCAGATGACGCATAGCCGGGTGAAGGGCAGCGCCTTCAGGCGCTCCTCGGCGATGTCGAGCTCGCACTCGTCACAGATGCCGTAGCTGCCGGCCTTGATCCGCACGAGAGCCTCGTCCAGCGACTGCAGCTTCCGGCGGTCGCGGTCGGACAGGATCATGCTGATGTCGCGATCCCGCTCTTCGCTGGCCAGGTCGTAGGCATCCATGCCCTCGTCCTTATGGCCGGAACGACTGGTCTTCGTGTCGCTCTCGATGTCAGCGAGGACCTGCTCACGCATTTTCAGCAGGGATTCTTGGGCATTTTTCAGGAACGCTTTACGCATGGTCCTTGGGTTGATCCTCTCCGTTGGGCCGGGATGCAAGAAACCGGCCCGCGAAGGGTAAGGATGAGGTGGACCTATGTCAACGGCAGGCCACGGTCGCGGAACCACCCCGCCCTGGCGCAGGCTAGGGCGGAATCCCATGTCAGTCGCGCATGTTCACGTACTGCAGGGCCCGCTTGTAATCGGCGTCCCGCAGGAGCTGCATCACTGCCTGTAGGTCGTCCCGCTTCTTCCCGGTCACGCGCACCTGCGCGTCCTGGAGCTGGGCCTGGACCTTCAGCTTGCTCGCCTTGATCATCTTCACGATCTCTTTGGCGTCGTCCTTTTCCAGCCCCTGATGGACGGTGATCGTCTGCTTGGCGAGACCACCGGCCGACGGCTCGACCTTCCCGTACTCGAGCGACTTGAGGCTCACCTGCCGCTTCGCAAGCTTGCCCTGCAGGATCTCGACGACGGCGTTCACCTTGTAGTCATCGTCGGACACGAGCTGGATGACCTTCTTCTCGGGGAACGCGATCTCGGTCTTCGAGCCCTTGAAGTCGTATCGCTGACCGACCTCGCGGCGGGTCTGCTCCAGGGCATTCTCGACCTCGGGAATGTCGACTTCGGACACGACATCGAATGACGGCACAGCTGACTCCTTCTATCGAAACGTTCGGGCAACCCGGCGTTCGTTGCGCGTTCGCCCTAACGAAGCATCTTGCCCAAAAGTTGCAATGACAGGTGGGTCAGCCGCCCGGGGCCTCGATGATGTCCGTGCCCGGCGGCCGCTCGAAGTGGAACAGGTCCTTGTCGACGCCCTCGTTGCGCTGCGGGTCGATCAGGCGAACCTCGGTCACGTTGCCCAGGGGATCCCGAACGGTCGCCGCGCGGAGGTCATAGGAATCGGGATCGACTTCGAGGGTGAGGAGGCCGAGGGCGCCGCCCTCCTCCGCTTTCGGGTGAAGCTCGATGCGAAGACCACCGTCCTCGCCCTCCTCGGCCATCTTCGGATCGAAGTCGCGTCCGATGCGCGCCACGCCGAAGAGGAACGAGACCGGCGTCTGGGACTGAAAGGCCTGCTCGAGCGGCGCGCGCAGCACCTGCTCGTCCTCGGGCTGATGGATCCAGAGGTGCTTGCCATCCGCTACGATCGTCTGCGGCTCAGGCGATTCGTACTCCCACCGCATGAGGCCGGGCCTCTCGAAATACATCCGCCCCTTCGAACGGAGCACCTGGCCCCCCGCCTGAATTCGCATCTCCTGCGTGAACGAAGCGGACAAGTCCACCGTCTCGTCGTACCGGGCTTGGACGCGCCCGGCGATCTCTTCCGCATCGTCCTCGGCCCGCGCCGACGCGCCGAGCACCGTAGCAAGCAAAAGGACTGCGCAGATCGCGTTCCGCACTACTCGTCGTACCCCGCAGCCGCGCGAGCGACGACCTCTCGGGTACCACGGTGGTCTGGGCTACTGACGACGCCCTCGCGCTCCATGCACTCAATCATGCGTGCCGCGCGGTTGTAGCCGACCTGGAGCCGGCGCTGGACGTAGCTGATGGATGCCTTGCCAGTGTCCGTCACAATGGCGACGGCCTCGTCGTACATCGCGTCGTACTGCTCCTCGCCACGTTCCGCCGCGGAGCCCTCGTCCTCGGCGCCCTCTTCTTCGAACAGCTCCATGCGGTAGTGAGGCTGTTGCTGATCGCGCACGAAGTCGGTGACCTTCTGAATCTCCTCGTCCGACACAAAGGCCCCGTGCAAGCGCTGCAAGCGTGACGTTCCCGGCGGGAGGAACAGCATGTCTCCCATGCCGAGCAGCCGCTCGGCGCCCATCGTGTCGAGAATCGTCCGGGAATCGACCTTGCCGGCGACCTGGAAGGAAATGCGTGCCGGGAAGTTCGCCTTGATGAGTCCGGTGATGACGTCGACCGACGGACGCTGCGTCGCGATCACCATGTGAATCCCGGCGGCGCGCGCCTTCTGCGCGAGGCGCGTGATCGGCTCTTCACAATCTCGGCGCGTCATCATCAGGTCGGCGAGCTCATCGATGATCACGACGATCCGGGGCATGTGCTGGTGCACCACAGCCGGTTCGCCATCGCCGTCGGCGTCTTCGCCTTCGTCGAGCTCGATGACCTTTCCGTTCTTCTCCCCCTCGGCCACCGCCTTGTTGTAGGAGTCGAGGTTGCGGACGCCCTTTTCCTTCATGAGCTTGTAGCGCTCGTTCATCACGGTCACGAGATTAATGAGCACCGCGACGGCGAGCTTCGCCTCGGTGATGACTGGAACGAGAAGGTGCGGGATCTCCTCGTAGGTAGCGAGCTCCAACATCTTCGGATCGACCAGCACCATCTGGACGTCCCGCGGACTCGCGCGCATGAGGATGCTCATGAGCAGAGTGTTCAAGAACACCGACTTGCCGGCACCGGTAGCGCCCGCGACCAGGAGGTGGGGCATTCTCGCCAGATCACCCGCGGCGGGGTTGCCCGTCGTATCCTTGCCGAGCGCCAGTGCGAGCGTCGACTTGGACTGCTGAAAGGCATCCGAAGCGCAGACCTCCCGCAGAGAAACCGTCTCCCGGCGCGGATTCGCCACCTCGATACCGACGACGGACTTCCCCGGAATCGGTGCGAGGATGCGGACACTCATGGCCTGCATCGCCATGGCCAGATCGTCGGCCAGAGCGGTGATTCGATTCACCTTGATACCGGCTGCCGGCTCGAACTCGTAGGTCGTGATGACCGGCCCCGGGTGAATCCCCTGCACCGTGCCCTGCACGTTGAAGGTATGGAGCTTTGCCTCGAGCACGCGCGAGCTCGCGATGAGCGCATCGTGATCGATCTCGACTTCGCCTTCGACCGGCGGATCGAGCTGCGCCAGGTCCGGCAGGCAGTACGAAGTACCGTCAGAGAAGGGCATCTCGGCCTGGCGCCGCTTCGCGCTGGCAGGCGGCCCAGGAGCCTTCGGCGTGGAGATGACTGGGGCGCGGCGTTCGCGCACACTCGGCCGGACTGCACCGGTGCGTCCCGGCACGACTTCCTGGTGACCGAGGACGATGGGTTCGATCGTCGGGTCGACTTCGTCGCGCGACGCCCAGTCGCGCAGCCGTTCCTGCCCGAGCTTGAGCGCGCCGGCCGTCCCACGGCCACTCGCCTGCGCGAGACCGAAGAGGGACTGACCACTCGCGAACGCGCCGAAAAGCAGGAAGCTCGCGAGAGCGGTGACCCACGCGCCGGTCGGGCCGGTGTACTGCTCGAGAATGGCTGCGCTCAGACCACCGATCATGCCGCCGGCGTCGCCGTCTTCCCAGCGTGAGATCTTGCCTACCGCGAGATTCGCGAGAATCGCGAAGGAAACCAACGCACCGGCTCCAGCGCCGACGCGGGCCGCATCGATCCGCGGACGCGCTCCGTTGAAGACGGCTGCCGCCACGGCGAAGAACGCAGTCGGCACGAGTAAGGACGCGAGCCCGAGGGACTGCACGAGGAGGTCGGCCAGCACGGCGCCGAGGGGGCCGAAGGCGTTCTCGCCCGTCGCCGGTGCGTACGTCGCGATCGCGACACCGATGAGTAGGCCGGCAAGGCAGAGGAAGAGGCAAATCGCCTCCCGCCCGAACGACGGCACCTCGTCCTCCAACTCCACTGGCTCGACCTGCGCCCGCTTCCGCGCAGCCTGTCCCCGCGTCGCCACAACCCCTCCCCTACTGCGAGACCCGTGCCCCGCCAGGTTTCAAAGCTACCCCAACCCGGGGGCCCGCTCAAATCTTTCTCGGCTGCCGAGCCGATTCCCTCCGAGCTCGAATCGGCCTGCGGTCGCCCGGCCCTCACCAGGGCGAACCCTAAAAGCAGGGGAGCGCTCGCCTTGTGAACCCCGAGGGGCTCCTGGTCGGGGTCTCGCACACGCCATAGTTTCACGAGGACCCGAGCTGAGCCTGCCTCGCACGGCGCTCTTCCAACGAGCGCCGCCCGCGATAGAGTCGCGTCCTGTCCGCCACCATCCGAGAGTACGACGCCACCCACGACGCCGAAGCGATCCATCGGTGTTTCATCCCGCTCCAGGACGAGGGACACGGCCAAGGCATCGACCTCGCCGATGTGCTCCCATCGGGCCTCCGCCGGGGCGAGGAGCGACGTGGGCAAAGACAATTAGCAAGACCGCCAAGAGCTTCATCCCTCGGGGATCCCCCTATGCGCCTGCCGCCCGTTGCCGACATCGATGTAGCAACCACCTGGGTCCGACGCGCATGGATATTCGGCAGCGAACGTCGAATTCAGGACAGCGCCGAAGGCCAACAGAATCACCGTCGTCAAAACGATACGTGTCATCGAGCGGGCTCCTCTGGTTGCAGTCCGAGCGTGAACGTCAATGCCCCGGAGAAACCGATGGACGGCAACCGAATTTACCAACACTAACTAGACGCCGCGCAACAGGTGACCTAACGGGACGGACGAACGGATCTGCCTGAGCGGCTCAACCCACGAGACAGATCTGCACACGCACAGAACGTCTGAGTTTCCAGACAAGGTGCAGCTGCGCGCACGCATTCTGTCCAGCAAGACGCAGGCACGCACGACTACGACTCGACTCCACCTCGACCTTTAGTATCGTTCGATAGAATCTCGATCGGTATGACTACAAGCGCTGATCCAGTCTCGATCCAGAGCCTTCCGCACCTTGCGCTCAACGTGACGGGCATGGAGGCGTCGGCGACCTTCTCTCCTGAAGTACTGGGGTTCCAGCAGCTGTGCGCCCAGACGGGTGTCGTCGCCGCGGCCTCCTCTGGGTTTCTCACTCCATCGGGCGTGATGGTCGAGCTACTCCACTTCGCGCACGAAGACGGCTCGCTCGTAGAGGTGGACACCTCGCGCGACACGGTGAGACTCGCCTTCTCCGTGGCCGACATGGACCAAGCGAAAGCCGCGCTCAAAGGTTCGGGCGTCGAGCCGGTCGCGCCATGGAGTTCGAGGGGATCCTGATGAAAGAGTCCTGGAGATCACGCAGTTCCCCGGCGGCGTGGTGAACGCCGCAGACCTGCACGACCACTGATCGAGCTTCCAGAGCCCGAAATGCCTAGCCATCGCCCCGACAACGGCATAGGGCCGGCGGCGGTTGCAACACCATCGAGCCTGCTACGGTGCTCACTCCAGACCGGGGCAGGCATGACTCCAGCCCTCGACCGCCTCGAGAGCGCGGGCCTGGTCCGCCGCAAGAGCCACCGCGTGGATCGGCGACGGACGGAAATCCGCCTGACCAAGGCGGGTGCTCGGCAGGCGAAGCAGATCTTCCGAGCTGAGATCGGGTTCATGCATTCGCTTCTCGAGGAGTTCTCGGACCGCGATCGCAAGACGCTCACCTCTGTAGTGGACCGACTGGTCGCTCGCCTCGATGCGTTCCAGCCGGGTTCTCGTGTACCCAGCTCGAAATCAGTGACGTAGACGTCCGCCTACGCGTCGAACTACATCTCGTAAATATGCGGCACGATCAGCGGTCGCTGCCCGCGCGTGCGCGAGAAGTACCGCTTCAGCGACCGTCGCACTTCATCCTCGACCTCGAGGAAGTCCGCACGCGACTCCGGGGTGAGTTCCCGAAGCTGATCCATCATCGCGTCGCGCGCCTCGTCCAGCACCTCGGGACCCTCGCCTTCGCGCAGTAGCCCGCGCGTGACGATCTCCGGGGCCGCGTGGATCTCGCCCGTCTGCGGATTCACCGCGAGGACGGCGACCACGAAGCCGCCGTCGGAGAGATGACGCCTGTCGCGCAGGACTTCCAGGCCGATCTCGCCTTCGCCCGAACCGTCGACCAACACTCGCCCGACCGGGACGCGCTCGCCCGTGACCGGGCCCGCGTCTTCGAGTTCCAGCACGTCCCCATCCTCCAGCAGGAAGATGTGATCACGCGGAATCCCCATGTCGGCCGCAAGGTCGCGGTGCGCCGCAAGGTGCCGGTACTCGCCGTGGACCGGTACGAAGTACTTCGGCTTCGTGATCTGGATCATCTCCCGAAGCTCGTCTTTGTAGGCATGCCCCGACACGTGCACCTGCGAGTCGTGGCCCTGGTGGATCGTCGCGCCGAGCTTCGCGAAGCGGTTCAACAAACCATGCACCGAACGCTCGTTCCCGGGGATCACGCGCGACGAGAGGATGACACCGTCGCCGGGCGCGATATCCAGATTCTTGAAGCGGCCCTCGGACGCGCGCGACAAGGCCGCCCGCGGCTCGCCCTGCGAGCCCGTCACGAGCAACGCGATATCGTTCGCCGGAAGCTGCATCGCCTGGCCGAGAGAAAGGAAGCCCCCCTGCGGCGCGCGCAGGTAGCCGAGCTCTCCCGCGAGCCGTGTCGAGTCTTCGAAGCCGCGACCCGCGACGGCAAGGCTCCGGCCCGCCGCGTCCGCCGCATCGACGACCTGCTGAATCCGGTGGATGTGGGACGCAAAGGTCGTGATCAACACACGCCCCTCAGTCTTGTGCATGATCTCTTCGATGTGCGGACCGACGTCCGACTCCGAACCACACACGCCATCATGCTCGACGTTCGTCGAGTCCGACAGGAGGAGCAGGATCCCCTTCTTTCCCCAATCGGTGATGCGATTGAGATCGGCCGTCCTGCCGTCGACCGGGTTCGGGTCGATCTTGAAGTCGCCGCTGTGCAGGATGATGCCCTGCGGCGTCCTGATCGCGAGCGCGCACGCGTCGGCGATCGAGTGGGTCATGTGGATCGGCTCGATCTCGAAGGGGCCGACCTGAACGTGGCGGCCCGGCTCCAACACCTCGATGTCGTGATCGATCCCTCTGCGACGCAGCTTCGCGCCCGCGAGCGACGCAGCGAGACGCGGGCCGAAGACGGGGACCGGCATCTCTTCAAGCAGCCGCGGCAGGGCCCCGATGTGATCCTCGTGGCCGTGGGTCAGGACGACGCCCTTCAGGTAACCCGGGCGCTCCCTGAGATAGGTGAGATCCGGGAGCATCAGATCGATGCCCAGCCCCGGACGCTCGGGGAACAAGACCCCACAATCGATCGCCAGGGCCCCTCCGTCGGCTTCGACGAGGAGCATGTTCAGCCCAATCTCACCGAGTCCGCCCAGAGGGACGATGCGCACAGAACCAGCCACTACCTCACCTCATCCCTCGCCCGGAGGGCCCTACCCCCCATGGCGCAAGACCTACGGCCGCCGGGAAACCATGTCAATTGAACGGGCGCGCATTGCCCACGGGCCCCGAGCGTTGTAGGCGAAGCGTGAATGGCTTCGGGGACCTCCCGCAGCGCCTGAAACTGGAGGGAGCAAGAAATGTCGGTCAACAAGGCGATCATCGTAGGCAACCTCGGAGCGGACCCGGAACTGAGATTCACGCCGAGTGGACGCCCTGTGGCCAACTTCAGCGTCGCGACGAGTTCCGTGTGGAAAGACAAGGCGAGCGGCGAGAAGAAGGAAGACACACAGTGGCACAGAATCGTCGTGTGGGGACCGCAGGGTGAGAACTGCTCGAAGTACCTCAAGAAGGGTGGCCAAGTGTACGTCGAAGGCGAGATCCGGACGAGCAGCTACGAGAAGGATGGTGTGAAGCGCTACAGCACCGAGATCGTCGCGCGCGACGTGAGGTTCCTCGGCGGCAAAAGCGGAGGCGGAGGCGGTGGTGGCGGAGGCGACGGCGACTTCGGCGCCCCGAACGACCCTCCGGGCGGCTTCGACTCCGGCGACGGCGGAGACATCCCCTTCTAGAATCCGCACCAAACTTCGCGGACGGGCCGGCTCATAGCCGGCCCGTCTCGACGAAGCTCAACCAACGCCCTCGACCGATCACGACGTGGTCGAGGATCTTCACCCCGAGCAGTTCCCCCGCCGCACGCAGTCGTCGCGTGAGCGCCTCATCCTCCGCCGACGGACTCGGGTCACCGCTCGGGTGATTGTGCGCGAGGATCAGTGACGCCGCCGCCTCGCGGAGCGCGAACCGAAAGACCTCGCGCGGATGCACCAGGCTCGCCGTCAGCGTTCCTTCCGAAACGCGAATCTCGCGCATCAAGCGCCCCTTCCCGTCGAGCAGGAGAATGTAGAACCGCTCCTGCTTGAGCGCCGACAGTCGCGCGTGAAAATGTCGATACACCTGCGCGGCGTCCGTAATCGCCGCGCCCGCCGACAGCAGGGGATAATCGACGCGCCGCCCCAGCGCGATCGCCGCGCAGATGGACGCCGCGCGTGCGCGCCCGATCCCGGCGATCTGCGCGAGTTCGCCCGGGCTCGCCTGCGCGAGCGATGTGAGCGTCGGATACCGAAGGCGGAGGCGCTCTGCGAGCACGCATGCACTTGTGTCCCGGTAACCGGTGCGGAGTAGAAGACTCAAAAGGTCGGCGTCGGAAAGCGCCTCGACCCCCCCGCGTTCGAGTCTCTCCCGCGGGCGATCATCCAATGCGAGCTGTGACGGCATGGGCGCTTAAGCGCACACCATGCCAACGGCGCACCCGCTTCCCTGCTGTACGCCGCGCCGGATCCCCGGAACGAGACGTTTCGCGCGAAACGATCAGTCGCGCACGCAGCGCACCAGAAGGCCGCAGAGGTACTCGCCCTCAGGATGCGCGGGCAGCGTCGGATGATCCGCCCCGGCGCCGAGCTGGGCGAGGATCTGCAGTCGATGTCCGGCTGGGGCCGACGTCGCGACGACGTGCACGAACACATCCCGCGTCATGTGCGGCGAGCAGCTGAACGTCATCATCATCCCGCCTTCGGCGAGCGCGCGAAGCGCTTTCCGATTGAGATCGCGGTAGGCCCGGGTCGCCCGGTCGCGGTCGGCGCGGTGGCGCGCGAACGGCGGTGGATCGAGGATGATGAGTTCCGGCCGGTTCTCGGGCTCGACCGGCTGGAGGGCGTCGAAGACATCGGACATCCGGAAATCGATCCGGGAGGCGTCGACGCCCCCGGCTTCCGCGGCGGCACGAGCAATCTCGAGCGCCGGCCCGGACGTCTCTACCGCGCGCACCTGATCCGCCCCACCCTTCTCGGCCGACAATGCAAAGCCACCGGTGTACGAGAAGCAGTCGAGGACGCGCAGTCCTCCCGAAAGGCGAGCCACGAGCGCGCGATTGTCGCGCTGGTCCAGGAAGAAGCCGGTCTTCTGCCCGCGGCGAAGGTCGACCAGATGCCGCACCCCGTTCTCGGTAATCGCGACGTGCTCGGGCGGCTCGTTGCCGAACGCGAGCTCGGCGCGGTCGGCCAGGCCCTCTTCACGACGCGCGCCACCCGTGGAGCGCTCGAAGATTCCCTGCGGAGAGAGCTCCTTTGCCAGCGCTTCAAAGATGATCGCACGGAGGCGATCGGCGCCGGCGTTCAGGAGCTGGACGACGACGTACTTGCCGTACACGTCGGCCACGACGCCCGGGAGGCCATCACCCTCGCCGTTCAGGAGGCGATACGCGGAGTCCTCGTGCACGAGGCCCAACCCGCGCCGCATCGCCAACGCATCAGAGATCCGACGCTCGACCAGCGCGGCGATCGACGGAACGGCTTGCCCCGACAGAACGCGGACCGCAATCGATCCGTTCGGGTTGTAGAGCCCGACGCCCATCGGCTTGCTGTCGGCGCCTTCTATGCGCACGACGGCACCGGGCTCGGCCGCGCCACTGAATGCCGCGATCGCGCCGGAGAAGATCCACGGATGGCCCGCGCGGATAGGTCCTTCCTTCCCACGCTTGAGCTTTACCGTCGCTTCGGTTCCGCTGGTGGGTAGATCGCTCATGAGTCGCGCACCCAGTCTCCGCTGCGACCGCCGCTCTTCTTGACGAGACAAATGTCTTCGAGAACCATGCCGCGGTCGATCGCCTTGCACATGTCGTAAATCGTGAGGCCGGCGACGGAGACCGCCGTCAGGGCCTCCATCTCGATGCCGGTCTTTGCGGTGATGCGCGCCTCGGCTTCGAGGGCCACGCGGCCCGCGGCCGGATCGACGTCCACCCGAACGTCGATGTAGTCGATCGGCAGGGGGTGGCAGAGCGGGATCAGTTCCCCGGTCTTCTTTGCAGCCATAACCCCGGCGATCCGCGCGGTCGCGACCACATCGCCCTTGGCGATCTGCCCGTCGGCGATCCGCGCCGCCGTCTCCGGCTTCATCCGAACGGCGCCCCGAGCGACCGCTACGCGGCTCGTGGCGGCCTTCTCACCCACATCGACCATCTGCGCGCGCCCGCGCTCATCGACGTGGCTCAACTTGTCCGGCTGATCGTGACCCATGAAAGAGGATGACACGCGGGGGGCCCCACCGCACTGGAGCCTCTAGGTCCGTGGGGGCAGAGCCCTTTCGGATCTTACCGAGCGCAGGCTACAAGGCCGCCATGAGTGTCCACCGACTCCGGTGTCGGGTCGCAGGCCAGGGCCTGCACGAAATCACCAAACTGATCGAAGGCGGGGTCCGTGACGCCGTCCAGGAGGCCGGTCTCACAGAGGGCCTCTGCACCCTATATCTGCGCCACACGTCTGCGAGCCTCACGATCCAGGAGAACGCAGACCCGGCCGTCTGTCGGGACCTCGAAAACTGGATGAACCGACTCGTAATCGAGGAGGACCCCCTCTACACCCACAAAGCGGAGGGGCCCGACGACATGCCGGCGCACATCAAGTCCGCCCTGACGGCGACCTCACTCTCGATCCCGATCCTCGACAGCCGCCTCACACTCGGCACCTGGCAGGGGATCTTCTTGTGGGAGCACCGGTACGCCCGCGGAGACCGCGAGGTCGTGCTTCACGTCGGCGCCTGAGCTCCCACCCGCCGGACCCAGCGCCCGGCCGCCCCCTCGATCAGAACGGACCAGAGATCCCGGGGCTCGGTGGAGAACACCGACTTCACCTCAGCGTCGACGACGTACCAGTCGCCATCGGCGATCTCCCGATCGAGCTGTCCGGGGGACCAACCGGCGAACCCGGCGTACGCCCGGACCGCCGCGGGCGGGATGCCACGTCCGAACGCGCGGTCGAGCCCACGCTTCGTCAATACGAGCTGGACCTCGGCAAAGATTGGGAAGCCGTCCGGGAGTCGCTCGTGCGCACGCGCAAGGAGCATCAGCCGCGTCGGCTGAACGGGGCCCCCGACCCACAATGCATCCCCTCGCGTCTTCACGTCGCCTCGGGAGGGCAGGACCTCCGAGAGTCTCATCCGACTCGGACGGTTGATGATCAGCCCGGTCGAGCCCTCGGGGCCGTGATCGACGAGAAGGATCACGGATTCCGCAAACGAACTCAGTCCGCGCAGGTGTCGCGCCGCGACGAGGAGCTTCCCTTTCGCCGGCCCCCCCGCACCCTCAACGAAATCGCCAGTCGGCTTCGCGTAGGCCGGGACCACCGCCGCGCTCGCGACCAACAGCAGGAGCGCCACGGCAAGCGCCGCTCGACCCCTCACCCCCGTGCCCGGCCTCGAGCTCGTCCTCGGTCCCACCATGATCGAAATTGTGCTCCTGTTCCGACCATTCGCACAAGGGGGCGCCGCCACGCCCGGAATCCGGTCGCGGGGCTGGCTGCGTTCCTCCCGGCTCGGTAGCTTGACCGCCATGCCCAGCGATCCGAGCGACTTCTACGCCATCACCGAACTCCTCTCTCCCGAAGAGCGCCAAGTCCAAGAAACGGTGCGACGTTTCGCGCAAGAGGAGTACATGCCCCTCTCGCGCGAGCACTTCGAGGCGGGGACGTTTCCGACCGAGCTCATCCCGCGCCTCGGCGCCCTGGGCTGCCTCGGCCCGACGGTGCCGGTCGAGTACGGCGGCGGCGGGCTCAACTCCGTTTGCTACGGCCTGATGGCCCAGGAACTGGAACGGGCGGACTCCGGACTGCGCTCTGCGGCGAGCGTCCAGTCGTCGCTGGTCATGTACCCGATCCTCACGTTCGGATCGGAGGATCAGAAGCAGCGCTGGCTTCCCAAAATGGCGCGCGGCGAGGCCGTTGGCTGCTTCGGGCTCACCGAGCCCGACTACGGATCGAACCCGAGCGGGATGATCACCCGCGCACGCCGCGAGCGCGACGGCTTCGTCCTGAACGGCACCAAGCGCTGGATCACGAACGGAAGCATCGCCGACGTCGCGGTCGTGTGGGCCAAGCTCGCCGACGACGAGTCGGGGCAGGACGTCATCCGTGGCTTTCTCGTCGAAAAGGAACGCGACGGGTTCGAGCGTCCCTTGATGCACGGGAAGTGGAGCCTGCGCGCGTCGATTACCTCCGAGCTCATCCTCGAGGATTGCTGGATTCCCGAAGAGAACCTCCTGCCGAAGTCGGCGAATCTGAAATCGCCGCTGATGTGCCTAAACCAGGCGCGCTACGGGATCTCGTGGGGGGCGATCGGTGCCGCCCTCTCCTGCTACGAATGTGCGCTCGACTATGCGAAGTCGCGCGTGGTCTTCTCGCGCCCGATCGGCGGCTACCAGCTCGTGCAATCGAAGCTCGTCGAGATGCTCGCGGAGATCACGAAGGCGCAACTGCTGTCGTGGCGACTCGGACGCCTGAAGGACGCGGGCACCATGACACCCGAGCAGGTATCCCTCGCGAAGATGAACAACGTCTCCAACGCGCTCGCCATCGCACGCAAGGCGCGCGACATCCTCGGTGCGAACGGCATCACCGACGACTACCCGATCATGCGCCACATGATGAACCTGGAGACGGTGAACACCTACGAAGGAACAGAGGACATCCATCGACTGACACTCGGTCGCGCCATCACCGGGCTCAACGCCTTCGAATGATCGCACTCCTGCCCCGCCCGACTCATCGCACGAAGGGCCGCACAGCGGCCCGGTGTGTAATCTTCGTGCTCCTCGTCGCGATGAGCACCCTCACCGCGAGCTCCGCCCCGGCTGCGTCGGATCGGGGCTGGACATACCTAATCGACAAGCTCGAGGCGGACGGCATCAGCCGTACCCGCACCCGGAAGGTGTTCTACGACTCACGCGTACGCCCCCACTCCCATCTCGACTACGGGCTGTATCCGAAGGAATCCGCCCGCCTCTATCGGGGCTTCCGCTCCCGCTCGAGCATCGCAGCGGCCCGACGTTGCCGCGCGAAGTACGCACGCGAATTCGACCGCGCCCAGAAGCGGTTCGGCGTACCGGCGAGCATAGTCGCCTCGGTCTTCCACGTGGAAACGCGCTGCGGCGAGAACAAGGGCAAAGACGTCGCCCTCTATCGACTGGCGCGCCTTGCGATGGCTAACGAACCGCGCAATGTCGTGCGCAACATCAAGCGACACCAAAAGGGTGCGCCGCGCGCGAAACTCGCCCAGATCGAGGAGCGAACCCGCTACCGCGGCAAGTATCTCGAGGACATCTTCTACCCAGAAGTCGTCGCCGCCTTTCAGATCGGCACGAAGCTCCGGATCGACCCGCTGGACATCATCGGCTCGAAAGCCGGCGCCTTCGGGATCCCGCAGTTCCTCCCCTCGAGCTATATGAGGTTTGCTGTAGACGGGAACGGCGACGGCAAGGTGAGTCTGCACGAACCGGCGGATGCGGCTTATTCCGCGGCGAATTTTCTGTCCGGGAACGGATGGCGCCCCGGCATCACGGGCGCGAAGAAACGCGAAGTGATCTGGGCCTACAATCGTTCCGATGCGTACATCGATACGATTCTTTTCTTGTCGGACCAGATCGAGAGAACCCGAAATTGACAGCCCATCCGGGGTTCATTACCCAACCTAGGATGAGCGAAGCAAAGTCGAAGGCCACCAACATCGTTTGGCACCCGGGCGACGTAAGTCGTGAAGACCGCAAACGAATCCTCGGACACAAGGGCTGCACGATGTGGTTCACCGGCCTTTCGGGCTCCGGTAAATCCACCGTCGCCGTCGCGCTAGAGAAGGCGCTTTGGGATCGGGGCATCTGCTCCTACATCCTCGACGGAGACAACGTTCGTCACGGCTTGAACAACGACCTTGGCTTCTCGCCGGAGGACCGCACCGAGAACATCCGGCGCATCGGCGAAGTCGCGAAGTTGTTCACCGACGCGGGCGTCGTGAACCTCACCGCGTTCATCTCCCCTTACCGCGCCGACCGCGACAAGGTTCGCGAGATGAACGAAGATGGCGACTTCATCGAAGTCTACGTCGATTGCCCTCTCGACGTTTGCGAGAGCCGCGACGTGAAGGGTCTCTACAAGAAGGCGCGCGAAGGCAAGATCCCCGAGTTCACCGGGATCTCCGCTCCGTACGAAGAGCCGCACAAGCCGGAGATCACCCTCAAGACGGGCGACAACACGCTCGAGGAGAGCGCTACCGAGCTCGTCGCGTACCTCGAGAGCAACGGCTACATCTCGAAGAAGGGCTGAAGCGCCCATGGGCGCCGGCACGACCTCTCCGATCGACGTCGAGTCGATCGGAGAGGACGTTCCGCTCTTGGAGGCGATCCGCACCTCGTGTGCCGTCCGACGCCTCAAGCCCGACCCCGTCCCCCCCGACCTGATTCGAAAGGTCTGCGAGGCGGGAACCTTCGCCCCGAGCGGAGGCAACCGGCAACCGTGGACGTTCGTCGCGGTGACCGACCCGGAACGGCGAGCGTGGTTCGCCGAGCGCTACCGGAAGATCTTCCTCGCCTACATCGCGCCCGCACGCGAGAAGGCGAAGGATCCTTCGTTTCCGGAGACCAAGCGCAAGATCATGAACGGCGCGATCCACCTCGCCGAGCACATGCACGAAGCGCCGGTTCACCTCTTCGTTGCCGGCTGGAAGCGACGCGGCGACCCGCAGATCCAGGCGCTGTTCCCCGCGATCGAGAACATCCTTCTCGCCTGCCGCGCCGTCGGCCTCGGCGCGTCGCTCACGACGCTCCAGCAGGCATTCCAGCCCGAGCTCGACACCTGGCTCGGCCTCCCGGAAGACACCCCCACCTGCGCGATGGTCCCGATCGGCTGGCCCGCGGTGAAACACCGGCGCCCCGTGCGCCGCGGCATCGACACCTGCCTGCATTTCGACCGCTTCGAAGCCAAGTCCTGACCGAACCCGACTGGCAGGTCCCCTCTTCCGTGGTTAAGGAGAGCGAATCATGCCCGAAACGTACAAGGTTCTCATTCTCGGATCAGGCCCCGCGGGCCTCACGGCCGCGCTCTACGCGGCGCGCGCCAACCTGAACCCCGTCGTCGTCGAGGGCGGGCAGCCAGGCGGACAGCTCACGATCACCACAGACGTGGAGAACTACCCAGGCTTCCCCGACGGCGTCATGGGACCAGAGATGGTCGACCTGTTTCGCAAGCAGGCCGAGCGCTTCGGTACGAAGTATATTGGCGCCGAAGTGACCAGCGTCGATCTCTCGAAGCGCCCGTTTACGCTCGAGACCGCGTCGGGGGACCCGCTGAGCTGCGAGACCCTCATCATCGCCACCGGCGCAACGGCGAAGCTCCTCGGCCTTCCCTCCGAAGAGAAGCTGATGGGCTTCGGCGTCTCCGCCTGCGCGACGTGTGACGGCTTCTTCTTCAAGGACAAGGACGTGATGGTAGTCGGAGGTGGCGACACCGCGATGGAGGAAGCGACCTTCCTCACGCGCTTCGCGAGCAGGGTTCGCGTCGTCCATCGCCGCGACGAACTTCGCGCTTCGAAGATCATGCAGGAGCGCGCGGAGAAAAACGACAAGATCGAGTTCGTCTGGAACAGCGCGATCGAGGAGATCCACGGCGAGAAGGCAACCGGCGTGAGTGCCGTGACGCTCACCGACACCAAGACCGGCGCAAAGACCCAGACCCCGACCGAGGGCGTCTTCATGGCCATCGGCCATCAGCCGAACACGCAGATCTTCAATGGCAGGCTCGACATGGACGACGTCGGCTACCTCATCACCGAGGGCAAGACGACGAAGACCAACATCCCCGGAGTGTTCGCCTGTGGTGACGCTCAGGACTCGACGTACCGGCAGGCCGTTACCGCCGCGGGGACGGGGTGCATGGCCGCGATCGACGCGGAGCGCTTCCTCGAGAACGAAGAGGGATAAGCCCACAACCCCGGGGTCGACGGCGGCGCCCTAGTGCGACAACGGCTCCTCGAGGCGGGCTTCCTCGAGAGTCAGAGGCGGCCGCGTCTCGAAGTCGAAGCGGCGGATAGGGCAGTCGGTCACGTCGCAGACGCGGCAGAACTCCCGGCGGCACGGGTCCGTGTGGAAGACGATTTCACCTTCCACCTCGCCCGCCTCCAGCACGGCAAGCTCGAGGGCGTTCTCCGCCTCGTGCGCGGTTTCCACAGTCCAGTACTCCGGCACGATGAGGTGAGCATCCGCGTGTGTCACCGCGCCCGACCGAATCGCACGTAGGCGATGTACGCGGATGATGCCCGGAAAAGTGCTCGCATCGAACGCCGCAACGATGCGGGCCAGGAGTTCTGTGTCCTCCTCGTCGAGGAGGCCTCCCGCGCCGTGACGCACCAGACCGGCGCCGGTCCACGCGAGGCTCAACCCGACGACCAGCGCCGCGAGCGGATCGAAGATCGGCATCCCGGTGATCCAAACCAGCCCGAGCCCCAGGACGACGCCCAGGCTCGTCTTGAAGTCCGAAAGAACGTGACGCCCGTCCGCAATGAGCGTGATGGAGCCCGTCTTCTCCCCAGCACGCACCAGGTAGGCCCCGAGCCCGAGGTTCACGAGGCCCGCCCCCACCGTCAGGAGGAGGCCGAAGTCGAGCTGCTCGACCTGCGCGCCGACGATGAGCTCGCGGATCGCGAACCAGACGATCAACACCGCGGCAAAGGAGATCAGTCCCCCCTCGAACACCGCGCTCATGTACTCGATCTTGCCGTGGCCGTACGGATGCCCCTCGTCAGCCGGACGGATCGCGAAGAAGATCCCGCCCAGGGCGAACGTCGCGCCGACGACGTTGGTGATCGACTCGAGTGCGTCCGAGAGAATGGCCGCCGACCCGGTCGCGAGATACGCGACGTACTTCACGCCGAGCACAAGAGCGCCGACCACCAGAGAGATCGACGCGGCGCGAATTCGCAGACGGCTGGCGCTCGGCGAGTCGCTTGCAGCCGGCGCGTCCGGCGAAGGCGTCATAGACGGACGGGCACTCCACGCTCATGCAAAAACTCTTTGCACTGGTGGATCGAGTATTCCTCGTAGTGGAAGATCGACGCGGCGAGCACCGCACTCGCGTGCCCTTCTGCAAGCGCGTCGTACAGATGGTCGAGGTTGCCGGCTCCGCCGGAGGCAATGACCGGGACTCCGACGGCGTCCGACACCGCCCTGGTGAGGCCGAGATCGTAGCCGTCGCGCGTTCCATCCCCATCCATGCTGGTGAGGAGTATCTCGCCGGCACCACCGTCCGTCAGCCGCTGCGCCCATTCGACCGCGTCGAGGCCGGTCGGCCGACGGCCTCCATGGGTGAAGACCTCCCAGCGGTTCTCACCGGGGACCTGCTTCGCGTCGATCGCGACGACGATGCACTGCGTGCCGAACCGCTCGGCGCCGCGGGTCACGAGTTCCGGCTCCGAAACCGCGGCGGTATTGATCGATACCTTGTCGGCGCCCGCGCGCAGCAGAGTGCGGATGTCGTCTTCGGTGCGGACACCGCCGCCGACCGTGAGCGGCATGAAGCAACGCTCCGCCGTCTCCCGCACGACGTCGAGCAGGATGCCCCTCTTCTCGTGCGACGCCGTAATATCGAGAAAGCAGAGCTCGTCGGCTCCTTCCCGGTCGTAGCGGGTCGCCACCTCGACGGGATCGCCGGCGTCGCGGAGCCCGACGAAGCCGATCCCCTTCACGACCCGCCCGGCCTTCACGTCGAGGCACGGGATGATCCGTCTAGCGAGCATCAGCCGGCTCCCGCGCCGATGCGTACGGCTTCGCCGAGATCGATCGCGCTCTCGTAGAGCGCGCGTCCGATGATGACCCCGCTGAGGTTCGCACCGCCATCGAAGGCGGCGCGCGCAAGACGGACGTCCTCGACCGTGGCGACGCCACCGGACACGATGACAGGCACGCCGTGGCCGGATGCAAACGCCACGGTCGCATCGAGGTTGGCACCATCGCCGGTGCCGTCACGCCGGATGTCCGTGAAGACGATCGCGGCCGCGCCGGCCGCATCCCCGCGTCGCGCAACATCCAGCGGCGTCGTCGCGGCCTCGTCGACCCACCCGGCCGTCGCAACCTTGCCGTCGCGCTGATCGATCCCGACGGCGATCCTGCCGGGGTAACGCTTGCAGGCTTCTTCGACGAGCGTCGGATGGCTGACCGCCGCCGTCCCGAGGATGGCACGGTCCGCCCCCGCGTCGAGCACGCTGGCAACGGCGTCGAGATCGCGGAGTCCTCCGCCGACCTGAACGGGGATCGAGAGCGCGGCGCAGATCTCCGCGATGACCGATCCGTGGGCTCTCTGCCCGCGCGCGGCGCCGTCGAGGTCGACGACATGGAGACGCTGGCCGCCTTCGGATTCCCAGCGCTTCGCCATCGCGACCGGGTCGTCCCCATAGGTCGTCTCCGCATCGAAGTCGCCCTGAAGGAGGCGCACACAGCGCCCACCTCGCAGATCAATCGCCGGGATAACTTCGAAGACGCTCATGAGACTCCCACGGTACGGACGAAGTTCCGCAGCAGCTGAATGCCCACACCTTGGCTTTTCTCGGGGTGAAACTGGGTTGCGAAGACGTTATCGCGGGAAACGGCCGACGCGAACTCTTCGTTGCCGTAGGTGGTCGTCGCCGCGAGCAGCTCGGGCTCGGCCGGCTCGGCGCAGTAGGAGTGCACGAAGTAGTAGTAGGTGCCGTCGTCAATCCCGTCGAGCATGGCGTTCGGGGTTCGCTTCCGCAGGCCGTTCCAGCCCATGTGCGGGATCTTCACATCCGTCGAGCGGAACTTCACGACCTTGCCCGGCAGGATCCCGAGACCCGCAACGCGCCCGAACTCCTCGCTCTCTTCGAAGAGGATCTGCATCCCAACGCAGATCCCGAAGAACGGGCGGCCCGAACCGGCCGCATCGAGAACCGCGCCGGTCAGACCAGCTTCGGCGAGGCTCGCCATGCAGTGCGCAAACGCACCCACGCCGGGCAAAACGACCGCCTCCGCGTTCTCGACATCCGACGCTTCGGGCGTGACACGAACCTCCAGATCGAGACCTTCCTCGGCCACGGCACGCTCGATGCCCTTCTGAGCGCTTCTCAGGTTGCCGACACCGTAGTCGACGACCGCGATCACAGAAGTCCTTTTGTCGAAAGCACTCCGGTCACGCGCGGATCGAACTGCGTCGCCACGTCGAGCGCGCGCCCGAGTCCCTTGAACATCGCCTCGATCATGTGGTGCGGATTACGGCCGCGAATGCAGTCCACGTGGAGATTCATCCGAACCTCGTTGATGAACGAGAGCAGGAAGTCATGCACGAGGCCCGTGTCGAAGTCGCCGACGCGTTCCTGGCCCGGGTCGAGCTCGTAGACCAGGTAAGGCCGGCCGGAGAGATCGGCGACGATCGAGACGAGCGCCTCATCGAGCGGAACCGAAGACTGTCCGAATCTACGGATGCCGGTCTTGTCGCCGAGCGCCTCCCGAAACACCTGCCCGAGCGTCAATCCGACGTCTTCGACCGTGTGGTGCTGATCGACCTCGAGATCGCCGGTCGCCCGGACGACGAGGTCGAAGAACCCGTGCTTGCTCCAGAGCTCGAGCATGTGGTCGAGGAACGGTACGCCCGTCGAGATCGTCGAGGCGCCGGAACCGTCGAGCGAGAGCTCGACGAAGACGGTCGTCTCCCGCGTAGTCCGCTCGAGGGCGGCCGTGCGCGCCAGCACCGCCTTGCGGCGTGCCGGGGCCTTCGCGCGGGGCGCGGGCCGGCCGGCCGGAGCCGAGCGCTTCTTCGGAGACGTCTTGCGCGCCTTGGCGGCGCTCTTCTTGGTGGCCTTGCGTGCCATCGACGGATTGTCGCATACAGACCCGGTAGGCGCGAGATTCCAGCCTGGCCGGGGCCCCGCATTCTACGGCCGTGTTGAAAGGGCCGGCGGCAGCGGGCAAGCTCGAAGAGTGGAGACGGAACCATACGAAGATGAGGGGCCAAGCGTTCTCGGGAGCTACGCACACGCCTGGGGGACGCTGAAGGCGATGCCGGGGCGGCTGATTCTGATGCTGTTCCTGTTTGCGGTTCTCCAGCTCCCGGCCTACGCCGACTTCGGCGGCGCTTTCGGCAGCCTGGTCGGCAACCTCTACCGGCTGCTGGTCCTCGGCCCCCTCACGTTTGGGCTTTCGTACTGCTTCCTGATCGCGATCCGAGGCAATACGCCGGAAGTGGGAGACCTGTTCGCGCCCTTCCAGCGCGCCTACACCTCGGCGGTCGCCGCGAGCTTCCTCCTCCCGGTCGTCCTCGTCATCGCGAGTCTGCCCATGATCGGCGCCCTCGGGATCGTGTTTCTCGGAGACGAGCCCTCACCCATCCTGACGGTCGCTGCCTCCACGCTGGTCGCCCTACCCATTTTCGCCGCGGTGCGGTTGAGCTTCGTTCCCTACCTGCTCATCGAGGAAGGCCTCGGCCCGATCGACGTGCTCGGTGAGAGTTGGGCGCGCACGCAGCCCGTTCAGATGCCGATCCTCGGGGTGGAGATGCTGTCCGCCGCCCTCCTCGCCATCGGCCTCGCGCTTCTGGTGGTGGGTGCAGTCCCGGCCATGATCCTCGCCGGGCTGGCCATCGCGACGATCTACGACGACGTCTCGCCCGACCTGCCGGACGAAGACGACGGGGTCGACCTCACGCCGCCGAGCGCGGTCTAGAAACTTCCTAAGCCCTTGGGCTCAGTTCGAAAGTCATCGCCACCACCGACAGCGGTGCGAGTTCGGCAACCGCCGCGCCCGCGTCGACTCGGACGTCACCGAACGATCGCGGCACGATCACGTTCGGGTTCTCGAAGGAGTTCTCCGCCTTGGGATCGTCGCCGGTCACGATCTCCGCATCGACAAGTGCTGCGACCTGCCGATCCGCAAGATCCACCCGGAGTGGCGCGGTCTCCGTGAGGCTGCGATTGGTCGCGAAGACGTGCATCCGGTCGCCATCGAGAATCGCGCTCGCGTCGACCGTGTGAACCCGACCGTTGGTCGCGCCTTCGTACACCGGGCCGTCCACCACGGCGCGGAGCGCGCGCCCTGTCCGGCGCTTCGCGTACATCTCGAACACGTGGAAGATCGACTGCAGGAGAAGATCTTCGCCGCGTGTCTGGATCGGCGCGATGACGTTCACGACCTGCGCGATGTTTGCGATCTTCACGACGTCGGCGTGACGGATGAAGCTGTTGAAGAAGCCGGAGACCACCAGAGCGTCCTCGAGATTGTAGGTCTCCTCGATGAGGTGCGGCGCCTGCTGCCCGGCGCCGCTCATCTCCATGTTCTTATACCAGATGTTCCACTCGTCGAAGCAGAGGTACGCGCGCTTGGGGCGTTTGCGCTTCGCCTGCACGAAGCGGCAGACCGCATCCATCTCCTCGATCTGCCGATCAATCGAATTCGTCACGGCGAGAAAGTCCGCCGTATCGTCCGCCCGGTTGTCAACGTAGCGATGGAGGCTGATGTAGTCGGCGAGCCCGCCGACGTACTCGAGAACCTCGCGGTCCCACTGCATGTAACTCGGCAGGACCGTCATCGACGAACCGCACACTACGAGCTCGATCCGGGGGTCGACGTCCTTCATCATCTTTGCGGCTTGCTGTGCACGAATCGCATACTGATCCGCAGGAACATGACCGAGCTGCCACGGGCCGTCCATCTCGTTGCCCAGGCACCATAGCGGCACGGCGTGCGGCGCGGCGCCTCCGTTCTCGACCCGCATGTCGGCGTAGCGCGTCCCTGCGGGAGCATTGCAGTACTCGACCCAATCCCGAGCCTCCTGTGGCGTTCCCGTGCCGAGGTTCACCGAGAGCATCGGGGTCCAGTCGAGCTTGCGACACAGACGCATGAACTCCTCGGTTCCGAAGCGGTTCGTCTCGACGCTCTGCCACGCGAGTTCTCGAACCGTCGGCCGGGACTCCGCCGGACCGACCCCGTCGAGCCAGTGGTAGCCCGACGCGAAGTTACCCCCGGGGTAGCGCACGACGGGCATCTTCAACCGCGAGAGCGCCGCGAGGACGTCACGCCGGAAGCCGTCTTCGTCGGCGTGGACCGAGCCCGGCTCGAACACGCCCTCGTAGACGCACCGGCCCATGTGTTCGAGGAAGCCACCAAAGATCCGGGGGTCGACGTCGCCGATTCCGAATCCCGTATGTAGCGTGAGGGTCGTCTCCCCCATGTGTGCGGTCCCCGTGTCAGGCCCCATCGGGCACCCAGACTCCATGGAAACCGTACGGCACCAACTGGGGAAGTGCGATCTCGGCGACCGGACCTCTTTCGACATTCAAGGCGTCGAGCACGAGGAAGGTGCTGGAGTCACGCGCGTGGTCGTAGGTGTAGCTGAGGAGCCAGCCCTCCCCCTCGCCGCTGCCTTCGGGCACGAAGAACACTTCGCCGAGATGCCGGTTCGGGCCCGGATCCCACTCACGGAGGTCGCCGGACTGGTAGTCGACGTGCAAGACCCCACCCGTGTTGACCGTATCCGGGTGCGGACGGAAGGTCGTCAACCAGCCGTGACGATTCCGACGACCGGTGAAGCGACGGTCGTGCACCGGGAAGTCCAGGTTCCGCTCGAAAAGGACCTCGTCGCGGAAGCTCAGCGACTCGCCGGCCGTATTCACCCGCCAGCGATAGAACGCCTGACGCGTGTCTCCGAACCGCTCGCCGTCCATCATCTTGTCGAACCGACACACGTCGAGGACGATCTCGTCTCCGTCGCGATACGCATTCAACTCGTGGAACACGTAACAGGGTTCGATCTCGACCCAGCGGATCTGATCCGCGCTACCACCGAGGGGCATCACACCGATGCGCGCGGGGTAGTCGTCGCTCCACGAAAAAGGGAAACCACCGGCTCCACTGGCGGCGATGTCGAAGTCGAACAAAACCGGGAGATCCCAGAACACGACATCCTGCTCGGTGATCGCGAACGAGTGCATCATCGAGTTCGCACCGAGCTCGATCTCGGTGCTGTGGATGATCCGACCGCTCGGATCGGCCACGTGATAGGTGAGGTACGGGGGAACAAACCAATACCCAAAGAAGTGCATGTTCCCGGTCGCCGGGTCCACCTTGGGGTGCGCTGTGAACGACGTATTGAGCTCGCCCTCAAAGTCGTTCACGCCGACCGTACTGAGATCACGGGGATCGATCTCGTACGGCGCACCGACCTCTCCCGACGTCATGAGCTTGCCGCCGTGGTAGAACGCGCTCACGTTGCTCTGATTATTGCCCCGGATCGGCGGGCCCCCGTCCGTAAAGCTCTTACCCCCTGTGTAGAGCGGCGTCTCGATGTACCGGTTGCGGTACCAGGAGGCGCGGCCGCCATCGAGACGAATCCCGTGCAACATCCCGTCGCCGAGGAACCAATGCCCCGATACGCCCGACTGCGCGTTCGACCCGTTGCGAACGAAGAGTCCCGACAGCTCCGAGGGGAGCGATCCCACGATCGGCAGATCGAATGCTTCGACCTCCGCGGCGACTGGCCCGAAACCGTTCTGTAGCCACCACGGACGACTCGGATCGACCTGCAACGGGACGGCGACGTCCGCCGCCGAGGTCGCACTGTCGCCACAGCCCGAGAGCAGAGGCGGGAGTGCAAGAGCGGACGCGGCCGCACCCATGCTCCGCAGGAACTGGCGGCGGTCGATGGACCGCGTGAAGGGATCTCGAACCGTCATTGATTTTCTCCCTTTCGCCGGCGGCCCGTGCCTCCGGCGCTCATCGGGCTCCTCCCCTTCTTGGTGCGGGAAGAATTCTTCTTGGATCGCACACCCGACTCGGACTCAAGGCGCGCGAGCTCTTCCAGTGTTTCGTTGACCCAGTCGATCTGCGCGCGGCGCTCGCGCTCTCCGTATCGGAGCGTGATCCGCCAGAACGGCATGTCTTCGGATTCGGGGAAGGACGATTCGAGGCGCCGACGCATGCCCTCGTAATGCGAAAGGAAGCTCTCCTGCAGGGCCCGGTGGTTCTCGAGTTGGCCCCGCAGAGCCTCACCCGACATCCGCTTGCCAAAGAACAACTTCAGCAGGAACTCGTTACGCACGGTCCCCAAGTCGGTCGGCTCCAGGAGCCATTCGTCGAGCGCCTTGCGGCCGGCGTCCGTGACTTCGAATACGCGCCGCCCGCGAACCGCTTCCGTCCCCTGGACCGCGCGCGTCAGGCCGTCTTCCGCCAGGCGGCGGAGGATCGGATAGATCTGCCCGTAGCTCTCCGCCCAGAAGTTGCTGGCGCTGCCGTCCAGGGCCTTTTTGACATCGTACCCCGACATCGGCCCCCAACACGTGAGGTACCCGAGGATCGCGAAGGTCGTGCGATTGACGCGAGACGTAGCCACCGCTCTTCCAGATATATCCAGAAGAGCGGTTGGTCAATTCCGATTCGTGCCGTCCCGATCCGCGATCCGGAAGGCCCGGCAGCTCTCCAGGTAGGCCTCCAGATCCCCGCCCATGAACCCAAAGGGGTCCCAGGGACGCCCGTCGAGCCGGTCCGCGTAGCGCTCGGGGACCATCCAGACCTCCGCGGTGAAGGATCCGCCCTCTTTCAGCTCGACCTCGAGCGTCCTCCGCTCGTAGAGCCAGTCCTCGAAGCGATCGAGGACGGCAAGCGTGTCGTCGTCGACGGCGAGGTAGAGACGCCCAAGGGTCGTCTTTCCCTCGGCTTCGACGATTCCCGGATAGACCTCCCCGGAAACGCCGAATCGCTGAAACCCGGCGAGCGAGGCGCGGTGGGACTCGAGGGTCTGGCCGGTGACGGTGTCCATCACGACCGGAAACATCAGGGTGCCGTACGTGAAGACCGCACGCCCGGCCCCACCCGTGGGCGTCGCGGTGCTCAGGAGCGCCCGCGCGCCGAGCGCTTGGCGACCCGACGCGCCACGGCCGAGCCATGCGCTTCGAGGCCTTCCATCTCGGCCAGCCGCAAGAGGGGCGGCGCGAGGCGAGCCAACGCACGCGGCGTCGCCTCGATCACACTCGTCCTCTTCAGGAAGTCATACACGCCGAGCGGGGACGCGAAGCGCGCGGAGCCACCTGTCGGAAGGACGTGGTTCGGGCCGGCGAGGTAGTCTCCGAAGGCTTCGGGCGACGAGTGCCCGAGGAAGATCGCACCGGCGTGCTCGATCTTCGGGACGAGACGCCTGGGGTTCTTCACCGCCAACTCGAGGTGCTCAGGCGCGAGTTCGTTTGCCAGCGCGACGGCCTCGGACAAGCCCCGGGTCACGACGATCGCGCCCAGGTCGTTCATGGCCTTGCGCGCAATCTCGCCGCGCGGAAGTTCATCGAGCTGTTCACCCACCGCCCTCTCGATCGCGGCGGCGAGACGAGCGCTCGGCGTGAGACAGATCGCCGTGGAATCCTCACCGTGCTCCGCCTGGGCCAGGAGGTCGGCGGCCACCAACTCGGGATCCGCCGACGCATCGGCTACGACGACGACCTCACTCGGTCCGGCAACCATGTCGATGCCCACCCAGCCGGCGACCAGACGCTTCGCCGTTGCCACGAACGCATTGCCCGGCCCGACGATCTTGTCGACGCGTGGAATCCGCTTGGTGCCGTACGCGAGCGCGGCGACCGCTTGCGCGCCGCCCACCCGATAGATGCGATCGACCCCGGCAAGGTACGCCGCGGCGAGGAGTGTGGCGGGCTCGCCCCCCTCGTGCGGCGGCGTGACCGCGATCACCTCGCGCACACCGGCCACCTGCGCAGGGATGGCGTTCATCAAGACCGAAGATGGATAGAAGGCGGTGCCACCCGGCACGTAGAGTCCGACGCGGCCGAGCGGACGGATTTCCTGCCCCAGAGTGACGCCGAGCCCGTCGCGATACCGGAAGGAGCGCTCGCGCTGCTTCGAGTGGAAGGATCTGATCCTTCGGACCGCCACGCGCAGAGCGGCGAGATCCGCGCGCGCCAAGCCCGCACAGGCCGCCCGCATCTCCTTGCGCTCAACGACCAACTTCGAAGGAGGGACGCGGATGTGATCGAATTTCTGGGTCGCCTCGGAGACGGCACGATCGCCGCGTGCACGGACGTCGGCGAGGATTCGGCGCACGGACCGCTCGACGGTCGACTCGAGGGCTTCGCCGCGGCGAGCCCACCTGCGGCGGAGTCGAGCAAAGCCGGGGTCGGATGTGCGGACGACGAGCTTCACGACTCCCCTCTGTCGCCCGAGCCCTTCGCCTGTAAGTTCGTGGTGTTGCCGGCTGCGTCGGTCGAGGCGGATACAGCCCTTTCGAGCGCCCGCAGAGCATCCTCGGTTTGGGCAAACGTTGCTGCCGGGCCGCGCACGCGCTCGACCTCGGCGCCGAGCGCCGTAAGCTTCTCTTCCAGCCGCTCGTACCCACGGTCCAGGTGATAGACGCGCTGCAGGCGCGTCGTATTGCGCGCAGTAAGGCCCGCCAGGACGAGGCACACGCTGGCGCGAAGGTCCGTCGCCATGACCTCGGCCCCTTCGAGTCGGTCAGCACCGCGTACCGTCGCGGTCGATCCGTCGATCGCGATGTCGGCGCCGAGCCGCACGAGCTCTTGCACGTGCATGAAGCGGTTCTCGAAGATCGTCTCGGTGATCCGGCTCTGTCCTTGTGCAAGGCACACCAGCGCCATGAACTGCGCCTGCAAATCCGTCGGGAAACCGGGGAAGGTCGCGGTCTCAATGTCGACGGCGCGGATGCCGTCGTAGCCCCGACGGACGCGGATCGAGTCTTCCGTGCTCTCGATGCGTGCACCGGTCTCTTCGAGCTTCGCGACGAGGCTTCGCAGATCGTCGATCCGCGCGCCCTTAACTGTGACGTCTCCGCCGGTCGCAACGCCCGCGATGAGGAACGTGCCGGCCTCGATGCGGTCGGGGATGACGCGGTGACGGAAGCCGTCGAGTTCTTCGCGGCCTTCAATCTCGATCGTCGACGTACCGGCACCCTCGACGCGCGCGCCCATCGACGCGACGACCTTCGCGAGGTCCACGACCTCAGGCTCGCGAGCGGCATTCTCGATCACAGTCGTGCCGACGGCCATCGAAGCGGCCAGGATCAGGTTCTCGGTGGCTCCGACCGACGGCATCGGCAGCGCGATGCGAGCGCCCCGCAGACGCGCCGGCGCCTCGCCACGGCTCGGGGCATGCGCCTCGACGTAGCCGCTGCGATGACCGATTCGGGCGCCCATCGCCGCGAGGCCCTCCAAGTGGATGTTCACCGGCCGGCTGCCGATCGCGCAGCCGCCCGGGGTCGCCACGCGGGCGTACCCGAAGCGAGCGAGGAGCGGGCCCATCGCGAGGAACGACGCCCGCATCGTCTTCACCAGCTCGTAGGGCGCCTCGTAACTCAGCACGCTCGGCGTCCGCAGCACCAGAGTCGAACCAGCGCTCTCGAGCTCGACCAACTCAACGCCCAACCGCTCGAGGAGTTGGCGCGCGGTGCGGCAGTCGGCGACCTTCGGAACGTTCTCGAGCCGGCACAGCTCGGGGGTCAGGAGCGACGCAAAGAGGATCGGCAACGCTGCGTTCTTCGCACCGCTGACCTCGACAGTCCCGTTGAGCGGTCGCCCTCCCCTGATGATGATTTCGTCCATGCGTCCCCCAGATCCTCAGCCCGTCCACCCGCCGCGTTCGCACCCGCCCTTGCGCCACGGAAGCGCTCGCGCTTGCCCTCAGTGCGTCGCCGCGTCCGCCCGCAAGACACGCGGGCGACCCGCTAGATCACGTAACACCCGGACCTCGACGAAGCCTAGCCCCTGGGCGATCTCCGTGGCGCGAATCCCCTGCCCCGCCCCGATCTCACACAACAGCCGCCCCCCAGCCCGAAGCACCCGGCCGGAATCCGCGATCAACTCCCGAACTACACCCAGACCGTCGCCAGATCCACCGTCGAGTGCCATCCGTGGCTCGAAACCCAACTCCCGCCGGGCGCCCCGCAGCTCGTCCGGTGTGAGGTAGGGAGGGTTGGACACGACCAGGTCCACGCTGTCCGCCGCCAGGCCCCGTGACAGGTCACCGCGAGTGAACGAAAGAGCCGGTTCCACGTTCGTCGCGACGGGGAGCAATCGCTCGGCGTTCCGGCGCGCGACCGCGAGCGCCTCCCCCGAACGATCGACCGCGACGATCGTCGAGCACCCGGCCGGTCCTCCGCACGAAGAGAGCTCGTACGCCAAACTGACGGCAATGGCTCCACTTCCGGTGCCCACGTCCACAACCCTGCAGTTCTCGCCGCGGGCGACGACGAAGGCGACCCCCTCCTCGACGAGAAGCTCGGTCTCGGGCCGCGGCACGAGCACATCCGGCCCCACCTCGAAGGAGAGCGAGAAGAACTCCTTGTGGCCTGTGAGGTAGGCCACGGGCTCCCCGCCTTCTCGACGTCGCAGGAGGGCTTCGAAGGCCTCCTCGAACGGGCCCAGGGGATCACGGTCGTGCGCCAGGAGCCCGGCGTCATTGCGGCCGGAGACGTGCCCGAGAAGGACCCGGGCATCGAGCTCCGGCGTCTCAGAACCGGCCGCTTCGAGCCTCCGCTCGGCTGCGGCCAGGGCCTCCCGCACGGTCAATCCGCCGCCTTCAGCGCCTCGGCCTGGGTTTCGGTGACCAGCGGGTCGAGGAGAACATCGAGCTCGCCTTCCAGGACCTTCTCGAGCGCATGCGTCGTCAGGTTGATGCGGTGGTCGGTGATCCGGCTCTGCGGGAAATTGTACGTGCGGATCCGCTCCGAGCGGTCGCCCGAACCGATCATCGAGCGACGATCGGCATCCTGCGATGAGCGCTGCTCTTCCTCGGCGCGCTCGAGAAGGCGAGCGCGAAGGACCTTGAGCGCCTTCGCCTTATTCTTGTGCTGCGACTTCTCGTCCTGGCACGTCACGACGAGGCCAGTCGGCTCGTGGGTGATGCGCACAGCCGAGTCTGTGGTGTTGACGCTCTGCCCGCCCGGCCCCGACGAACGGAAGACGTCGATGCGCAGATCGTTCTCGTCGACGGCGATGTCGACCTCGTCGGCCTCCGGCAGGACGGCCACGGTCACCGCGGACGTGTGAATGCGCCCCGATGCCTCGGTCTGCGGTACCCTCTGAACGCGGTGTACCCCGCCTTCGAACTTGAGCCGACTGAACGCGCCGGCGCCGTCGATCGAGCAGACGATCTCCTTAAAGCCGCCGATACCCGTGGGGTGGGAATCGAGGATGTCCGTGCGCCAACCCCGCCCTTCCGCATAGCGCGTGTACATCCGGAAGAGGTCGGCTGCGAAGAGCGCGGCCTCGTCACCACCGGTCCCCGCGCGAATCTCGACGATCACGCTGCGCTCGTCGTTCGGATCCTTCGGCAGGAGCAGGATCTTCAGCTCGGCTTCGGCGGCGGCGAGCTGCTCGCGAAGCTCGGGCAGTTCCGCCTGCGCCATCTCGCGCATGTCGGCATCGTCGTCGCCCACGAGTCCGGTGAGGTCTTCGACCTCACTGCCGAGCTGCTTCCAACGCTGGAAGCACTCGACGACGGCCGAGAGAGTGGATAACTCGCGACTCAGGCGAGTGAACTCACCTCGATTGCCGATCACGTCCGGATCGGCGAGCATCGCCTCCAGCTCGTGATAGCGCCTTTCGACGTCCTCGAGCTTGTCGAGCATGGCTCAGGCGCCGGGCGTGCCGGCGCTCACTCTCAGCTGGCCGGCTCGGCCGGCGTGTCGGTGGCCGCGGCGGCAGCAGCGGCAGCGGCAGCAGCCTCTTCTTCGGCAGCGGCTTCGGCGGCGATCCCCTTCTTGGGCTTGCTGCCGTAGCGCCGGTTGAAGCGCTCGACCCGGCCCGCGACGTCGAGGAGCTTCTGCTTGCCGGTATAGAACGGGTGGCAGGAGGAGCAGATTTCCACGTGGACCTCAGCGACGGTGGAGCGCGTTTCGAGAACGTGCCCACAGCTGCAGACGATCTTCGCGGCCTCGTAGTTCGGGTGGATCCCTTCCTTCATTATCCCCAAAACCTAACACCCACCTCGGACAGGCGAAAGGGGGGAGACTGGAGCCCGCTAGCGGCGGCGGGCCTGCCGCACGGCCGCCTTCCAGCCCTCGTAGAGCCGGTCCCGCTCGCCCGCCTTGGCCTTCGGACGGAAAATCTTGTCGCGCGCGCGGCGTTTTTCCAGGTTGGCCGGAGTCCAGAGGCCGACGCCCAAACCCGCCAGATAGGCGGCGCCGAGGGCCGTCGTCTCCACGACCTTGGGACGATTCACCGCGACACCGAGCTGATCGGCCTGGAACTGCATCAGGAAGTCGTTCGAGGCGGCTCCGCCGTCTACCCGGAGCTCGCCGAGGGCGGCCTTGGGGTTCTTGGTGGCGCTCCGGAGGTCGTCGACCATCGCCTCGATCACGTCCCGGCTCTGGTAGGCAATCCCCTCCAACGCGGCGCGAACGATGTGAGCCTTCGTGTTGCCCCGCGTGAGACCGACGAGCGCGCCGCGCGCGTCCGCGTCCCAGTACGGCGCTCCCAGCCCCACGAAGGCCGGAACCAGATAGACGCCGTCGTTCCCCGCGACCGTCTGCGCGATCTTCTCGCTGTCCGATGCGTTCTTGAGAAGACCGAGCCCGTCGCGAAGCCACTGGATCGCTGCCCCGGCCACGAAGATGGACCCCTCGAGAACGTAGAGGGGCTCGCCCGCCGGCCCGCAGCCAAGCGTCGTCACGAGCCCACTCGACGACATCACCGGCTTGTCCCCGACCGGCATCAAAACGAAGCAACCGGTGCCGTAGGTGTTCTTCACCATGCCGGGACGAACGCAGAGCTGACCGAACAAAGCGGCCTGCTGATCGCCGGCGATCCCCGTTACCGGAATCTCGGCGTTACCGAAGAGCCCCGGTACCGTGCGGCAGAACTCCCCGGAGGACGGTTTCACTTCCGGCAACACGGCCGACGGTACGCGGAGAAGCTTCCTCAGGTCGTCGTCCCAAGTGCGGCGGTGGATGTCGAAGAGGAGCGTGCGGGACGCATTGGTGTAGTCGGTCGCGTGCACCGCCCCGCCCGAGAGCTTCCACACGAGCCAACTGTCGATCGTGCCGAACGCAAGCCGACCGGCGTTGGCGCGCGCACGTGCGCCGCGCACCTTGTCGAGGATCCACTCGACCTTCGTACCTGAGAAGTAGGAGTCGACCACGAGCCCGGTCCGCTCGCGGACGAGCTCAGTCGCCCCCTGTTCGCGCAGCTCGTCGCAACGACGCGCGGTGCGCCGGTCTTGCCATACGATGGCCTTGTGGATCGGCTTGCCGGTCTTCCGATCCCAAATCACGGTCGTCTCACGCTGGTTCGTTATGCCGATGGCGGCGACGTCGGCCGGCTTCACCTTCGCCTTCCGCAACGCGGCCCGCATCACCTTCAGCGAGACGTCCCAGATCTCTTCGGCGTCGTGTTCGACCCACCCCGGCTTCGGAAAGTGTTGGGTGAACTCGCTGTAGGCGCGCGCGACGACGGCGCCGCGGGCATCGATCACCAGCGCCGTGCTTCCCGTGGTTCCCTGATCGATCGTGAGGACGTGTGGCATCGGTACGGTCTCCTTCGGCGGCGCTTCTACCCCGCCAGGATCGCGCGCGCGAGCCCCGCGCAGAGAAGAAGGGTCGAGACTTCAGCGAGCTCAGCGCCCGCGGCGAGGCTTCTCTCCCCGACGCCGCCGGCCCGGCGGTGGACGAGGATGCGGAGGGTGATCGTCTGGGTCGCGGTCCACAGAATCAGGATGAGGCCGATCGCGTTTGCGAGAATCAGCGTGAGCGCCATCGACGAAACGCTCGCGATCCCGAACTCCCGGAACTGCATCGCCCGTGGGAACACCGCACCCACACCGTCGGCGCGCGCCGACCGGGAACCGTAGGCCTGCACGACGAACGCCCAACGCCCAAGCATCAGAGCGAGAGGGAGCGACAAGCTGAGCGCTTCCGGCGGTGTCACCGAAAGCGCCCACCACTTCACCCATGTCGTCGCCCCAGCAGCAGCGACTCCGGCAGCCCGCGCCGCCATCGGACTCTCGCCGGTTTCAATCGAAGCGCGCGGAGAAAAGGCGAGCGCGACCGTGCCGGCGAGCCCCCGCGGCAGTGTGGCCGTCGTGAGGCCGGTGAGGACGAGGACGGCCACGAGCGCGGTGTCGTCCGTGCCCACGACTCCTTCCAGCCCACGCACGAGGACGACTGCGAGTGCGCCGAGGAGCAGTCCGAGCACCGGGAAGAACGCCCCTCCCCGTGCGACTTCTTCGAGATCGAGGCCCGGCCGCCGTCCCAGGAGCAGGTAGCGCGTGGCGGCCACCGCCTCCCGGGCCATCGCGCGAACCTGGATCGCCAGCGGCACGGACGGCTCCTCGTCGATCTCGTCTTCGGCCATCCGCGCCAGAACTAGCCCATCCGAAGACGCCACGCTCATCCGGCGCGACACGAGCGAAGGCGGGTCGATTCGAAGCCGCCAACGGCGCAACGCTGTTCCTCGACGATGTCGACACCCTATCGCTCGGCGTGCAGAGCAAACTGCTACGAGCCATCCAAGAGGGCGAGGTTCAACGCCTCGGCAGCAACCACCTCCACCACGTCGATGTGCGGATCATCGCCGCGACGAACCGCGACCTGCTCGCGGACGACCAAGCCCGAACGTTCCGCGAGCACCTGTACTACCGGCTTGCCGTCGTTCCCTTGAACCTACCTCGGCTGCGCGACCGACATGAGGACATCCCCGCACTCGTCGAGCACTTCATCGCCGAGGAAACACCCCGGCTCGACCGCGAGGTGCGCGGCGTCGCGGCGGAGGCCCTGTCCGAGCTCGAGCGATACGACTGGCCCGGAAACCTTCGCGAACTGCGCAACCCTGGTCGCCGTCTCCGCCATGTGCCCGTCCTGCCTCAGCCCGGGCCGGCGTGCAACACGTCCACCAGACGCTTGACCATCGCATTCCGATCCCGGTACGCACTACGAGTCTTCGCGGGCGGCAATGCGAATGGGATCGTCCGGCAATCGTCCACCACGTGCGACCGTGATCGTAGCCACCTACGAGAACCCCGCCGCTCTGTCTCTCGTGTTCGCTGGGCTCGCCCGACAGACCACCCCGGACTTCGAGATCGTCGTCGCCGACGATGGGAGCGGCGACACGACGCGCGATCTCGTGTCGACCTTCGCACGCGGGAGCCGCCTGCTGGTTCACCACACGTGGCACGCAGACGAGGGTCTCCAGAAGGGCCGGATCGTCAACCGCGCACTGCTCGACGCCAGGTCGGACTACGTGATCTTTCTCGACGGCGACTGCATTCCCGGACCGACGTTCGTTCAAGCCCACCTCGCGATCGCCCGGCCGGGCGCCTACCTCTCCGGCGGCTGCGTCCTGCTGTCCTCCGACGCGAGCCACACCCTCCGTCCCGACCTCATCGAAAACGGTGCGCTCGACGGACTCCGGGCCTGCCGACCCGGAAATCGGCGATCACGCCGGCTGGCCGTCTTCGGCATCCCGCCCCTGAGTGCCCTCCTCGACCGACGGTTCGCACGGCACCCCGTGGGCTTCCACGGGGGAAACGCCTCGACGTGGCGTGCGGATCTGGTGGAGATCGGCGGGTTCGACGAGCGTCTCCGACGCTTCGAGGACAAGGACATCGGGCACCGACTGCGACTTCGCGGCTTCCGGGGCGAATCCGTCCGCTACCGGATTCCGACGTGGCACGTGCACCATGAACGGCCGTACGTGGATCAGGCGATGCGCGACGAGAGCCGGGCACTGTTCGAAGCGAACGTCGCGAGCGGAGAGCGACGCACGCACCACGGTCTCGCACCCGCCGTCGATGCTGGTACAAGGGCGCCATGAGCGAGGGAACGAGCGCCGGACGCGGCGGATTTCAAACGGACCTCGGCTTCGTACTCGCCGCCGCCGGCAGCGCGGTGGGGTTGGGCAACATCTGGAAGTTCCCGTACATCACCGGCGAGTATGGAGGTGGCGCCTTCGTCCTAGTCTACCTGGGGTGCATCGCGCTGGTCGGACTTCCCCTTCTCTACGCCGAGATGATCATCGGGCGGCGCGGCGGCAAGGATGTGCTCGACAGCATGAGCACGCTCACCGCTCAGACCGGCATGCCCGGCGCACTCGCCAGCTGGGGCGTCGGACTGCTCGCCGTCGGCTCCGGATTCTTCATCCTCTCGTTCTACGCGGTCGTCGCGGGCTGGGCCGTTCACTTCGTCGCGTTGTCTCTCGGAATCCTCTCCGCGGATCCGGCGGGGCCGGAAGCCACCTTCGCCGCTCTCGCCGGGAACGGCCCGCTCTCTGCCTGGTGGCACACCGTGTTCATGGTGCTCGTTGTATTCGTCGTCGCGGGTGGCGTTCAGTCCGGGATCGAGCGCGCGTGCAGAATCCTCATGCCCGCGCTCATGGTCATCCTGTTGCTGTTGCTCGTCTACGTCGGCATCACCGGAGGACTGGGCGCGTCTCTCTCGTTCCTCTTCCGACCAGACTTCTCGAAGCTGAGTGCCGACGCCGTTCTCGAAGCCCTCGGGCACGCGTTCTTCACCCTCTCCCTCGGCATGGGCGCGATGGTGACCTACGGCTCGTATCTGAAGTCCGATCGACACGTCGTGCGCGACCAGCTGGCCGTGGCATTCCTGGACACCGGCATCGCCCTCATCGCCGGACTCGTGATCTTCGCCGTCGTGTTCTCGATGGGCGCGGAACCCGGCGCCGGGCCCGGCCTCGTCTTCATCACACTGCCCGATCTCTTCGCCAAGATCCCCGGAGGCTCGGTCGTCGCCGTCTCGTTCTTCGTGCTCCTGGTCTTCGCCGCATGGTCGTCGGGGATCTCGCTGCTCGAGGTGGTCGTCGCGCTCGCGATCGACCGATTCGGCTGGAATCGGCGAACGGCCTCGATCGGCTTCGGCCTGCTCATCTGGGGACTCGGACTTCCGTCCGCCTTCTCCGGCGAGTTCCTCGACTTCATGGACAACCTCACGACGCGATACATGCTCCCGGTCGGCGGGCTCCTGATCGCGCTCTCCGCCGGATGGCTCCTCACCAAGGAGGATCGCGAGGCCGGGTTCCGCGCGCTGCCCGGCGGCGCCCCCGCACTCGCGAGCGCCTGGACGTTCACCATCCGCTTCGTCACACCCGTCCTCGTCCTGCTAGTGATCCTGAACGGAATCGGGGTCTTCTGATCGTTCCGCGCAGCGGAGTCTGCTAGGAGGAGGAAACGTGGAGCCCGCAGCCGAAGTCAGCAAGCGCATCGACGACGTAGGCCAGTCTCTGGCCCAGGCCCTCGGAGCCGGCGCCGTGTGCATCGCCGTTTACGGCAGTGCCGCGGGGGACGACTTCTCCCCGGGCCACTCCGACGTCAATCTCTTGATCGTCCTGCGAGACGTCACCTTCGCCGACCTGCGCTTGATCGGCGCCACGCTCGAGCGCGAAGCAACCGACGCGTTGATCTTCGCAACGCCGCTGGTCATCGCACCCTCGTTCCTCACCGACGCGCGGGACTCCTTCCCGATCGAACTCGCGGACATCGCCGCGCGACACCGGGTGCTGCAGGGCGACGACCTCCTCGCGAGCGTCCGCGTGAGCCCGGCCCACATCCGCGAAGAGGCCGAACGCGAAGCACGCAGCAAGCTCCTCCACCTCCGCGCTCTCGTCATGCACCGGCCGCCCGAGGCGGAGATGCGTCACGCCCTCGCCGGCCTCGTGAGCACTATCTCCCTGCTCGAGCGCGCCCTGCTCGAAAAGAAAGCCGCCGGCGCCGAACTTCGTGGCGCCGCCCTGTTTGCCGAGATCCAACGCCTCCAAGGCATTACGCTGGGCTCCCTGAATCGACTTCATGCCATGCGCGAAGAACGTGAGTCCTGGCCGAGCGGTGACGCCCTCGACGAGTTAGTCGAGGGAGCGCTCCGAGACGTCGAGGCCCTCGTTGCCTGGGTCGACACCCATGCGCACGATTCCGTCGGCTGACACCGCGCGGTTCGCCGCCGTCGCGCTCTGCACGACTCTGCTGCTGCTTCTCGGCCGCGGTCCGGCGCAGGGCTTCACGTTTGATGTTCCGAAGCCGACCGGCTTCGTCGTCGACGAGGCCGGCGTGCTGACCGTCGGGCAGAAGAAGCGCCTGATCGACCTGAACCGGGAACTGCAAGAGAAGACGGGGGCGGAGATCGCGGTGGTCGTCGTGCGGTCGACCGAGCCGGAGCCACCGCACGACTACGCCATGGCCATCGCCGAGAGCTGGAAGCCCGGCTCGGCCAAGAAGGACAACGGCGTCGTCTTCCTCGTCGCGACCGAAGACCGACAGATGTACATCCTGACGGGGTACGGAGCTGAGGGCCCGCTTCCCGACGGGCTCGTCGGCGAGATTCGGGATCGCATCGTGCGACCGGCGTTCCGCGCCGGCGACTACGGTGCCGGCATCGTCGACGCCTCGAACCTGATGGCGTCTCTGATCGCGAAAGACGCGGGCGTGACCCTCACCGGCGTAGCACCGCCGCGGATGCCCCAACGTCGACGGCGACAACGCGGCGGCGACTCCTCTATCCTCGTCCTCTTCATCCTCTTCTTCATTCTCCGTTCGATGTTTCGCGGCGGAGGAAGGGGCGGCCGAGGGGCACGCCGCGGACACGATGCGCTGGGCGGGTTCCTCCTCGGCAGCTTGCTCGGCCGAAGCTTCGGTCATGGACGACATGGCGGCGTCGGAGGCGGCGGATTCGGCGGCGGTGGGTTCGGTGGCGGGGGCGGCGGGTTTGGTGGATTCGGCGGCGGCGGCTTCGGCGGCGGCGGCGCGGGTGGTAGCTGGTAGATCGTGTTGGGTAATCAGGAGGCTCGAGATGACTGATGTGAAATCGTCCCGGAACGTCGCGACGTTCGTCGCTCTCACGGTGCTCGCTAGTGGATGCGGCTACAACACGATGGTCGCGCAGCGCGAGTCGATCGACGCCCAGTGGGCGCAGGTCGAGAACCAACTGCAACGACGCAACGACCTCATCCCCAATCTCGTCGAGACCACGAAGGGCTACGCGAAGCACGAGAAGGAAATCTTCGAGTCGATCGCAGAGGCGCGGGCGAAGCTCATCGGCGCGAAGACCCGCGACGAGAAGATCGAGGCCTCCAACCAGGTGTCGGGTGCGCTCTCTCGCCTGCTCGCAATCGCCGAGAACTATCCAGACCTGAAGGCCAACACCCAGTTCGCGCGACTGTCGGACGAACTCGCCGGGACCGAGAACCGGATCGCGACCGAGCGTCGGCGGTACAACGATGAAGTGAAGGTCTTCAACACCACCATCAAGGGCTTCCCGACCACCATCTTCGCCGGCTGCCTGGGCTTCCAGCCCGCCGACTACTTCGAAGCGCCCAACGAGGCGAAGGTCGCGCCCAAGGTCGAGTTCTAAGGAGCGCTACTCCGGGTGCGCCGCTGCGCGCGCCCGGACCATCGCGACGAGCCGAACGACCTCGGGCTGCGCGCCGACCAACTCGAGGAGACGCTCGGCCTGCGGCATCGCCTCCTCCCAACGCGCCTGCTGCACGTAGAAGATAGCGAGTGCGTTGCGGAACTCGGGGGAGTTGGGCCGGAGGTTCACCGCAGCGCGGAGATACCCTTCCGCCTCGCCCGGCCGCCCCAGATGCTGCACCGAAAGTCCCGCGTTGTACTGGAAGCGTGGGTTGTCCGGTGCGGCGCGTGCGGCGGCGCGGAGATACTCTGAGCTCTCTTCGAGACGAGCCTTGTCTTCGGCCAGGAGAAGACCGAGCGAGTACTTCGCCTCCGCGAGCTCAGGCGCACGGCGGATCACCTCGCGGAACCCGTCTTCTGCCTCCGCCGACCGACCGCCGGTCGCGTCGAGCATGGCGAGGTTGAAGCGCGCCGGAACGAAGGCCGGCTCGATCCGGCTCGCCTGCTGATAGAAAGCACGGGCGCCCGCGTCGTCGCCCGCGTTCTGTCGCAGGACGCCGAGATTCATCTGCGCGGCCGGCTGGTCGGCGGAGGCCATCTGCCCGGCGACGTACTCGCCGAGGGCGGCCTCGTACGCGACCGTGTCGGCGTCGGCGGAGCCCGTGAAGCGCTGGCTCGCGATTCGGGAGAGCGAGATCGCCGCCTCGGTGCGAACGAGTCGGCTCTCGTCGGAGAGGAGCGGGACGAGCAACTCGAAGTCGGCCTGCGACGTGGCGAACGCGGCCGTGTTCACGACCGCCAGCGATCGTACGAACGGCTCGGGGTCGTTCAGAGCGGACCGCGCCGCGGCCAACGCGACGCCGGGGTCCGAGGTCTGCAGAAAGTGGAGCGCCGACGCGCGGAGAATCGCCGACCGCTCGGGATTCGCCACGATGGCCGCAAGAGGCCCTGCCGCGGCCGGCCCGTCCGTACGAGCCGCCGCCATCGCCCGCGTCTCGTGGACGTCGTCGGGTCGATTCGGACCGAACCACTCGACGACGCGATCGCGGGCCCACTCAGCCGTCTGGTCCGCGTGACAACGCGAGCACGCGTTCGGCACCCCGAGTTCAACGGTCAGATCCGGGCGCGGGATGTGAAACCCGTGGTCGCGACGCGGGTCGACCTGCATGTAGGTCGTCTCGGCCATGTGACATGCGACGCACGCACTCCCCTCGCTGCCTGCCCGATGGTGCGTGTGGTCCGGAGCGTCGTAGGTCGCGGGAACGTGGCACTGGGCGCATAGCGCGTTACCCTCGGCCACCAGCTTCAGCGTGTGGGGGTCGTGACAATCCGTGCAGGTAACGCCCTCTGCGAACATGCGACTCTGAAGGAACGACCCGTAGACGTAGACCTCGTCCAGGATCTGACCGTCGGCATGGTAGAGTTCCTCGCCGAGAACTTCAGGGCGATACGATTCGGTGAACGGCACGCCCCACGCATCTTGGGGATGCACGAGCGCCCGCCGCGAATGACAGGGAGCACAGGTGTCGATCTGAGTTCGCTGGAGGCCCCGGTCTCGACCCGTGAACGCACCCACTCCCAGGTCAACGAGGAGCCCAAGGTCGGCATCGTCCCGGGCGCCATCCGCGCGAGCCCACGCCACGTGATCTTCGCCCGGGCCGTGACAGGCCTCGCAACTGACGTCGATCTCACTCCAGACGGTGTCGTAGGTGTTCGTCTCGGGGTCGTATTGCTTGCGGAGATTCGTGGAATGGCAATCCGCGCAACCCTGATTCCAATTGAGACCGAAGCGCGTCCAATGCAGCGGATCGTCGAGCGGGATCTCCTCCCCCGGGTAGAGGGAGAGCCACTCCGCCTTCTCAACGTCCCACGCTACGGGGTGCGCCTGCAGCCTGCCGCCGCCGATGTCCACGAGATACTGCTGCAACGGACGAACGCCGAAGACGTACCGGACCGGGAAGCTCTGCTCCTCACCATCGGGACCGATCGCGCGAACCCGAAACCCGCCGTCCTCACCCCGATGGAAGCGGGTCGTGGCTCCGGCGTCCGTGAAGCTCGAATCCTCGAAGCTTCCCAGAACCGTGTCCTCGGTCGCGAGTTCCATCGCGAGATCGTGATCGGAACCGGCCCAGGCGCGGGCCTCCCTCGCATGGCACTCCGCACACGCCGCCCCGCCGACGAAGGCGACGGGTTCCGCCGCCGCAACCTCCGTGGGGCCCGGGCTCGGCGAAGCCGACGGAGCCGTCGACGGCACCGGAGCCTCGGCCGGCACCTCGGGCTGCGGACATGCCGTCAAGAGCAAAAGGACTACTACCGGCGCTGCGAACCGCATTGCGAACAATCGTTCCATTCTTCGTCCGCGCGACACCGCCCCGCGAGAGGGGCACCGTAGCGCGCCTTCTTCGAGAGGTCACGCAAAAGCCGGTCAGCCCCGACCGGGGCTCGATCACGTACGTCGATCGCCGGTCGCGACGAAGTCGGCGCGGAAGAGCACGCCGTCGCTGGCTCGCGGCGCGCCACGCGTGATAGCCACTGGGGTCCTGAAAAGGGGGAGATCCCGTGCTTCTGAGGACCAACCGACAAGACTCTGCGGGACGAAGGCGAGGGCGGCCTTCCCATCCCCTTCCGTTGAGTTTCCAACGGCGAATTCACGCCGGCCGATCAGACGCCCAAGGAAAAGAATATCGAGGCCCTCGTTCGTGAGATGGCCGACGAGCGCGCCCGCCAACTTGGCTGGTCTCGCCGCGTATCCGATGTACGCCGAAGCCGATCACGTGCTCTGGGGCACCGATTCGATCTGGTGCGGCACGCCACAATGGCAGATCAACGCACGCAAAACGTTCAAGATGCCCCAGCGACTCATGGATGAGTTCGGCTATCCGGACATCACCGATGAGGTGAAGGCGCAAATCTTCGAACGCAACGCCGCGCGACTCCACGACATCGACATCGAGGCCGTCCGCTGCACCCTCCCGGAGGACCGGCTGGCGATGGCCCGCGCCGAGTATCAGACCGGAGCGATCCCAAGCCTGCGTACGTACGGACCGAAGACCCGGCGCGACTTCCTGAAGATGGCTTTCGGCCGGCGGCAGCCCGGTAAGCCGACGGAGGCGTAATGGCGGCCACCCAGAAGGCATCGCGCGATCGCTGCGACGACGACGCCGGCCGGCTGGCCCCCGTAATCGACCGGAACCGCTGCGAGGGAAAGGAAGACTGCGTCCAGGTCTGCCCGTATGACGTCTTCGAGATGGGCGTCCTCACGAGCGGGGAATTCTGGGACCTCTCGCTCGTCGGCAAGCTCAAGGCAGTCGGACATCGCTACCGACAGGCGTACACGCCGAACGCAGCCGACTGTCACGCGTGCGGCCACTGCGTCGAGGCCTGCCCCGAAAAGGCGATCAAGCTCGCGAAGACCGCGGCCTAGTTGCAACGCCGTCACTTCACGAGGCCGCACCGCCGCTCCCACGCCAGATACCCCCGGTAAAGACCGGCCGCCTCCGGGCCGGCCGACGGGCTCATGTAGTCCGGAACGCTGAATCCTACGAGCGGCCCCACCACGAGCCTCGAGGCAACGGTGATCTGATCGCGTACGCGAGCGAGGGATGCAGGCTTCGCGGCGAAAGGTTGCTTCGACACGTTCCCGCCGGCCATCGCCGCCCACTACTCCACCAGAGCCCGGGGCGACGCGAAGCCGGTCGCGAAACAGGACGTACTTCGTTCGCCAGTTCCCGCGCCACCCGAGGTGCTCCCCCCCCCCCCCGGAGCTCGACCGCGAGCTGCGTGTCTTCGTCGTTGGGATACACTCCGACGAAGATGCAGTAGTTGCTTTAGTCGAGCGTCTTGATCGTGTTCTCGAGCATCTGCTCGGTCACGTCCGACTCCTGCCACGCCGGCACCGGAATCGCGATGGGCTATTCCGGGACGGTCGACAGCTGCTCGGTGCGCAGCCGCGGATGCCGGGGACGAATCCACACGGCCAGGTAGATCTGTCGGCACCAGTAGTAGACGTCGATTAGAAGGTCATCGAGCCACTCACGGTGAACAGGATCACTGTCACCATCAGCAGGAACTGGGTGATCAGGCGCAAATCTGCAAGGAAATCCACTGACGCCATGGAGCATGCGGCCTCGAGGGTTCATCGGCCTCGCCAGCCGACCTCTTGAGTCACTCCGCAGTGGCGTTTTTCGCACTGCCTCTCAAGCCCGGCTCCCATCATGCCGCAAAGTAGGTACAGGGGCTGGCGGTATTGCACCGCGCCCCCAGCAAGGAGCGGCATGGAGATCGTCGAAACCCCCTCCCCACGGGAGAACCCCAACTCGGGGTTCGAGAGTGAGCGAATCCTGATCGTCGACGACGATCCGGTCTCCGCGGCTCTCGCCTCCCGGTTCCTCACGCGAGAGGGATACGCCTGCCAGATCGCTCAGGACGGCGATGAGGCTTGGGAACTACTCGGACCCGACGTCTCGCTGGTCCTCCTCGACGTCATGATGCCCGGGAAGAGCGGGCTCGAAGTGCTCCGGCGAATGCGGATCGATCCGATCCTCGCCGGGATCCCGGTGCTTCTCGCCACGAGCGTGACGGATCCCGCCATTCAGATCCGCGGGCTCGGCCTCGGCGCCCAGGGGATCGTTCCCAAGCCCATCAACCGTAAGGACCTGCTCGTCCGCGTCCGCAAGGTGACCGGTCGTGGCCTCCAGTTCGGCGAAGGTTGCGCCCCGAAAGACTTCGATCCGCTGGAGGCGGACGCCGGGGATCTTCCCGTCGACCTCCGCGAGATCTTCGGGACCGCGTCGGAAGAATCGAGCGAGCCGACCCAACAGCTCACGATTCGCCAGCTGCTCGCGGAGCGCGAGGCCCTCAACCGCCGACTCGACGCCGGTTACCGCCTGCTCAAAGCAATTCTGAGGCTCCACCAGATGGTGGGAGCCGGGCTCGCGCCCGATCGGGTCGCGAGCGGGATCCTCGATCTCGCGAAGACCGTTCTCGGCGCGGGCCAGGCCGTTCTCTGGGTCCCCGACGGCAGACAACTGAGTCCGCTGGCGGTCTTGAACGTCGCGGAGCCCCTCCCCCTGCCGCGCGACGACGCATCGTTGCCCTCGAGAGTGACGCGCGAGTGGACGACCCTCGAAGGCGATGAAGTCATCCACGGCGAGCGTTGGTTCCACTTCCCGCTGAGCGTTGCGAGCGAGGGCGTAGGGGTGCTCTCGTTGCGCCTGTCGATCCACCAGCCTCCGTCGCGGACGCTGTCGGCGTTGTACTGCGCCGAGGCGGCGACGGCTCTCGACGCGAGCCTCCGTCTTCGCGACGCCCAGAGCGAAGCGCTCACGGATCCCCTCACGGGGCTCCTCAACCGACGCGGCTTGGAGCAACAGCTGGATCCGCTGCTCGGCCACGCACGATCCGTCACTGGTGAACTGAGCGTCTTGTTCGTGGACCTCGACCACTTCAAGAGAGTGAACGACGAGTTCGGCCACGACCGCGGCGATGCCATCCTGCGCCTCGTCGCCGGAACGCTTCGCCGCCTCGTCCGCACCATCGATGTGGTCGCACGCTGCGGCGGAGACGAGTTCGTCGTCGTGCTGCCGTCGACGGATACGCCGACCGCCGTCAAGGTCGCGGATCGAATCCGCGAAGGCGTCTCAACGGTCATCCGATCGGATGGCGCCGGGACCGTTCCCATCACCGTGACGATCGGTGTCTCCAGCCTTTCGGAGGGCCGCGGCCGTGCCTCTGAAGTCCTCAATGCCGCCGACCAGGCGATGTTGAAGGGAAAAACCAGCGGTCGGAATCGAACCGAAACTTTGAACGACACCCAAGTCCAGGAAGAACCCAGGGTGCGAACTTCGAACGCGGGAACACCCTCGGCCCTCCGTGCCCTGCTGCGCACGCTCGGCAGCCGTCATCCGGATTCCGGCAGCCACTCCCTGGCCGTCGGTGCGCTCTCCGCGCGACTCGCGCGTCGGATGGGCTGCGCACGAAACGAAATCCGCGAGGCCGGCCAGGCCGGACTGATGCACGACATCGGGAAGCTCTACCTGCCGCTCGAGATCCTCGATGGCACGGAGCCGCTCACCCCCGCGGAACGCGAGATCGTCGACCAGCACACCCTCACCGGTGCCGAGCTCGTCGAGTCGCTTCCCGAGACACGTCATCTGACGGTGCTTGTGAAGGCCAGCCAGGAACACTTCGACGGTCAGGGCTATCCCGAAGGCCTCGCCGGCGACGAGATCCCCGTCGCCGCGCGCATCATCTCAGTCACCGACGCGTACCACGCGATGATCACCGACCGGCCCTACCACAAGGCGCTCGCGCCCGTCGCGATCCGGACAGAGTTCCGCCGGTGCGCGGGTACGCAGTTCGATCCGGACGTCGTCGAGGCACTCCTCGAGATGATCTCCTAGAGGACGCGACCGCACTCCAGTTGCCCGGGGGCCCAGCCGCGCCGTAAGGTACGGCCATGAGCCGACCCATCCGCTTCGGAGTCACCCTTCCCCAGATCAAACGCAGCTGGCAGCAGGCCAGCGACGCGGCCACCGAGTTCGATCGCCTCCGATTCGACTCGGTGTGGGTCTGCGACCATCTGTACGGCGTCCCGATGCCGAACCTCCCGATCCTCGAGGGATGGACTGAGTTGGCCGCGGTCGCGGCCATCACCAAGCACGTCGGGCTCGGCACGCTCGTCACCCCGCCGTTCTTTCGGAACCCGGCGGTCCTCGCCAAGCAGATCGCGACGATCGACCAGATCTCGGGCGGCCGCGTGATCGCGGGCCTCGGCGCCGGATGGTTCGAGGCTGAGTTCAAGGGATACGGCTGCGAGTTTCCGTCGGTGCGCGAGCGACTGCGCGCCCTCGAGGAATCCGTGCAAATCATGAAGAAGATGTGGACCGAGGAAACGGTCACGTTCACGGGGAAGCACGCCTCGGTCGAGAACGTCTACTGCGAGCCCAAGCCGGTCCGTCCTCCGCCCATCCTGATCGGCGGCGCCGGCGAGAAAATCCTCATGGGGATCGTCGCGCGCCACGCAGACATCTGGAACAACATGGCCGCGGGCCAGGCGCAGCTGCCCGAGAAGATCGAGGCGATGAAGCGCCGCTGCGACATCGAGGGACGCGACTTCGACACGCTCGAGGTCTCCCAGCAGTGTGTCGTCATCATCGGCGCGGACGACGAGACCGCGAAGGCATCGCTCCAGAAGGCCACCAAGATCTACGGCGGCCACATGGGCGGCGATCTCGAAGCCAACGGCATCTGGGGCACCCCACAGGGCGTCATCGATCGGATCGGCCGCTACGTCGAGATGGGCTGCACGTCCTTCGTCATCGAATTCTTCGGGAAAGATACGCGCGAGCCCGCGCGGCTGTTCGCCGAGAAGGTGATGCCGGCGTTCCGCTAGCTCGCGGGGGTCGTGGCCTTGCCGGATGCCGGCTTCGCCGCGGCGACCTTTTGGATCCAGATCCAGGCGCCGCCTCCCTCCTGCACCTGGATCCACTCCCCTGCGAAGGAGCCCTGACGTAAGAGGTCCGCCTGGTTCTTGCGGACCGCCGCGACCGGCTTGTCCTCCGCCTTCGCCGTCGCCGCATACTGCGCGGTGCGATCGGCGTTCTCGGTTGCGACCGTCTCCCTCACGTACTTCCCGTAGGGACCCGGTGGGGGATTCCGAAGCGCGAGAAGCCCTTCATGATTCTCGCCCACGACCCGATTGTTCTTCAGCTTCTGGAGCTCCGCCGCCCGGTTGCTGCGCCGCCCCCGGATCTCCTCGAGGGTGCCACCCGCAGGCGCGGCGTTCGAATCCGGAGCCTTTCCATCGAACTGATACACATCGAGACGCATGTTGATGTCGATCGCGATCGGCTTCGGCGTCTCCACCTTGATCGTGGGATCACAACCGACAACCGACAACGCCGCCATCGCAACTAGAAGAAAGACCCGCATCAGTCCCCATCCTCGCGTGAAGCGACCTTCACGTCGAGCGCATGCGGGCCGGTTCCTTCGCCGTGATAGTGGAGCTGGAGGTTTCGGCCCCCATCCGGACCGGTGAGAGCCAACGTCGCAAGGCCAGTTCCGTCCTCGAAATGGAGCATGCCCTTCCCCTCTTCGTAGTCGAAATCGCGCAGGGCCTCGAGCGCGATCCTCGCCAGATCCTGCTGCCACGACGGCCAATCGGGCGGGATCTTCGACTCGCCCAGGCTCTTGATCTCGAGGTGTCCCGGCTCCGAAAGGGTCAGGCCCCCGTTCGCGTTCCGCAGCGATTGGTTCGCAATCGTGAGCGCGACGTTGGCATCGAAAGGTCCGGACATCGTCACGGCGCCCCCGGCGACCAGGGAGGTCAGCTTCGCGAGATCGATCTCGCTCGCCGAGACCCAACCCACCCAAGGCGCACCCGACGCGTACGGGACCGTGAGCCCCCCGTTCACGTAGCCCTCGTAGCCGGCACCGCCGAACTTTCCGCTGATCCCGTTCGGGTCGAATGTCAGAGAGAGCCATCCCTCCTGAAGACCGAAATTCCGCCACTCGAACGCGTCAGCATACAGTGTACTCACGAAGTTGTCGGAGCCCTTTCCGGGCGGATAGTCGAACTGCATCTCACCGCGAACCGAGTCTACACTCACCTCGTAGTCGGGGAAGCTGTAGCTCTCCTCCGGGACGACCAGCTTGGCGGCGAGCTTCAGATCCGCGAGGTTGTCGAGCTTTACGTCGCGGACCTCGGTCTCGAACGTGATCGGCAAGCCGACGCGCCGGGCCGTTCCGATCTCGAGGATCAAGTTCCCGAGTTCCGCCTTCAGCAGGTCGATCGTCCACGGAGACGACCCCTGTGATGCCTCGTCCTTTCGCTCGTTCGCAATGTACCAGAAGAGCTCTTCTGCGAGGTAGATCGTGGGACGAAGCAACTTCACCTGGGCGATCTTCTGCCGCAGAAGCCCTCCGAGTGAGAAGTCGATGAAGACGCTTCCGACGGTCAACACCTTCTCGAAGGGGTAGAACGGTGCGTTCAGGACGAGGCTCGCCATTTCCAACTGCTGCGCCTGGTCGGCGATGGCCGCACCCGCGGCCGAGAGCGGAAGATCGTTCAACGCCGTGTGGACGTCGAACTTCACATCGGGGATCGGCGGTCCGAGTTCCGCTACATGAACGGCGAGGGTGCCGATGTCGAGCGTGCCGATCCGCCAGATCATCGCCCCCGCCTCGACCGGTTCCCCCTGCGGCGAGGAGAGGAACGCACGGCCGGCGCTGTCGAGGAGCAACGCGCCGTCGGTGATTCGAACCGCTTCGATCTCGTTGCGAAGTACCCCCGCTACGGAGACCTCGGCAGACGCCTTCGGGATCGACAGCAGAGGCTCGACGGTCTGCCCCGGCACAGACACCCGCACGTCGGACAGCGCGACCACCTGCAAGCGCTTCGCAATCTCCTTGCTGTCGCCCACGTCGGTCAGATCCCACGCAAAGTCGACGTCGATCTTTGGGAGGCTTCCCTTCGCAGGAGATTGCAGGTGACCGTTCTCCACGACGAACCGTCCCACCCAAAAGCCCGAGCGGGCTTCTCCCGAGCCGGGCTCGGCCTTTTCCCCCGTCCTGAGCGGCACCGAAAGGTCGACCTCCGGCTGGGCCACCCGCAACGACTCCAGCCGCCGCTCGTTCAGTCCGGCAAATGACAGCTCGGACTCGACGGTCGGAGCGGAGAGGAACGGTGCAGCGGCCGGCCCCACCGTCAGATTCGAGACGGCTAGCAAACGCTTCGTTTCATCAAGGAGCGCATCCGAGCCGACGTCCGCGAGGTCCAGATCGAAATCGAGTGCGATCTCCGGGACGCCCGCCGGAAACGACACCCCGAGGTGGCCATCTGCGGCAGACAACCGTCCGATCGACCACCGCACGCCGCCCCCGGCTTCACGGACAGCCGCACCTTCGCTGCCCTCCCCGGCTTCCGCGCCCCCACCCAACGGCCACGAACCGCTCGATTGCTCCGTCCACGACCCCCGCGGGCGAACCATCCGAATGGCTCCCACCCGCGCTTCGAGGAGCTCCGCCCACGCGAAGTCGACCTCGACCCGGTCCGCCGTGAAGAACGGCGCTTCGGCATCGCGGAACGCGAGAACGATCTGCTCGGCGACCAGGCGCTCGCTCGATTCCAGACGAGCACCGGCGACCTGCAGTTTGAACTCCGGAGCCAGTTCTCGGACTGCCATCGACAACAACTGCGGAAGCCGACCCCGCGCTTCCACGGCGACCAACACGACGAGGCCGGCCACGACAAGCGGAACCAACGCGAGCGCCGTCCAAAGGAGACGACGGCGGGCTCGGGGTCGAGGTGCGTCGGACGCCATTAGACCACCCTACCGGGGTCTGCGTCGGGGCAGAAGCGGTTCGGCCTACTTCGGAACGACGACGCCGAGTTGCGCCACCAACGCGAGTGCAGCCTCCTGCGAGAACTTCGTCTTTCGCAGCCGGTTCTGCTGCGGACTGATGTCGTAGTTCACGGCCCCGGAGAGATCCGCCTCGACCAGAACCGTGTCAATGAACCGCGCCCCTCGGAGGTCGGTGCCGGTGAAGACACACTTCGTGAGATCGACCGCGGAGAACGAGACCTCGTGGCCACGGCACTCCCGAAAGACGGTCTTCGGCATCTTTCGGTCCGCGAAGGTGCAATGGCTCAGATTGCAGCCCTCGAACGAGACGAGGAACGAGATTCCCCGCACGTCGGTCCAGTCGACGCCCATCAGCTTGCTGCGCCGAAAGGCGACCCCGCGGAATGCGACGCCGCCCACCTTCGCCATGGTGAGATCGCAGTCCTCGACATCGCAATCTTCGAAGGTGCAGCCGCTTAGGCGTGCCTCGGCAAACCGAACCTGCTCGAAGCGACACTCCCGAAAATTCTTGTCCACCAGGTTCAATCCCCCGAGGTCGAGATCACGGAACGTCACGTCCTCGAAGTCGTCACCGGCCAGAAGCTCCTCTTTGGGGTCCGCCACGCCGCGATTTTGCCGTACCCTGGCGATGCGTACAAACGGTGCGTGGCGTGGCGCGGCGGATGCCGCTATGGAGGAGCCATGAGTCAGATCACGGCGACCCTCGATGCCCTGGCCACCCCGGCACTCGATCCTGAAGAAGCCGCGGGGCGCTTCGAAGAAGCCTCTCCGCCCGACCGGGTCGCGATCACCGAGTCCATCGACGGGAAGACCCAGGCCCGACTCTGGGACGCTTGCGAAGGGCGTTCCATGACGATCGCCGAGATGGTCCCGCCCGACCTCGGACCGCTTCAACCGATCATCTTCCACGGTAAGAACTCGCTGCCGATGTTCACCAACTTCCAGAAGCGGTTCTGTCGCGCGAACGAGGGCTCCGACGAATTGTGGGGCTACAACTACCAGCCCGTCCAGTGGCTCGCGCCGCTCACGGGGCCGGGGTACTTCGTCGCGTACGACTCGCCCGAGGGCCCTGGCGGCGTCGCCGTCGACTACACCCGCGTACCCACCGCGAAGCCCGAAGAGTGGCCGGACATTCACGACAACACGTATCGACTGTCTCGGTTCATCTACAACGGCATGATCGACTATCTGCGACGCGTGTCGGATCATCTCTTGATCGGACGAGCGACCAAGGCCGGGAAGGACTTGCCGAACTACTTCCTGCTGTGTCGCGAGGACCCGTCCTAAGACACTCCGCTCAATCGTTCACGTATCCCAGCGCGCGGAGTAGAGCCTGCGTTCGCGAATCGACTTCCTTCATCTCCGCGTTCTCGGGGCCGGCGTACGGCGGAGTGTCCGAGCGCCAGTCGTTCAGAGCGGTCTGTAGTTCCGCTACGAGCGCCGGGTGTGAGTCCGCGAGATCGTTCTCCTCCCCGGGGTCGGCTTTGATGTCGTAGAGCTCGAATTCCCTGCGGTCGAACATCTGTCGGTCACGGGGTGCCCGCAGCCGCGCGAGCTTCCACTTCCCCTTGCGAACCGAGAGCTGGCTGGGCTCGTACGCACCCGATTCCAAGAAGACGTAGTCGTTCGGAGCGGTCGGCGAATCGGCCCAGGTCGCGACCAGGCTGCGCCCCTGCACGGCGGGTAGAGACGGGAGGTCGAGCATCGCCGCCAGAGTCGGGAGAAGATCGATCAGACCCACTGGGGCCTCGACTACCCGTCCCGGCGGGATCCGCCCGGGGAAGACCAGCACGAACGGCACGCCAGCCGTAGGCTGATACGGAGCCGCGCCGTGCTCCAGGAGGTAGAGGTCGTCATCGAGGCTCTCCCCGTGATCGGACGTGAGGACCAGCAGCGTATCGTCCCGCAGTCCCCGAGCCGCGAGCTCGTCGAGCAGCCGTTGAAGCTGGTCGTCGAAGAAGCGGATCTCACGATCGTACTGCGCGATGTAGTGAGAGATGTTCGTGATCGGCGCCCCCGCCTCGTCGTACTGTCGCTGATAGAGCGGCATCGCCTCGAACGGGACATCCTTCACCTCGTACTCGTCGGCCCACAGCCCGTCATACTCGGGCGGTGGCCGGTAGGGGCCGTGCGGATCGATGTAGTGCAGCCACAGGAAGAACGGCTCCGCCGCGGCGAGATCGTCGAGCAACTCAAGCGCCTGATCGGTGACGACCCGAGCCCCGGTGAACTCTTTCACCTCTCCGGGGTCGTTCGCGAAGGTCGTGCTACCGGTCGCGGCCTCGAGCCCCGCCTCCCACGACTCGACGAACGTGTCGAATCCCTGGTCGAAGCCGAACTTCGAGCTGACGTTGACGTTGGCAACGACCGCGGCCGTCTCGTACCCCGCGCGGCTGAGCAACTCCGCCAGCGTTTCGTGATCCTGCGGAAGCGGACGGCGAGGATACATCCGGACGCCCGTCGTCGCAGGATACTTCCCCGTCAGCATGGACGCGACGGCGGGCCACGTCTTCGGCCAGGGAACCGTCGCGTCGGAAAACCGAACGCCCTCGCCCGCAAGACGATCCAGGTTCGGGCTCGTGGGGAGCCGGTAGCCGTAAGCGCTCAAGTGATCGGCCCGCAACGTATCGACCGTGATCAGAAGCAGGTTGGGCTTCACAGAAGAGCGCACCGCGGGCGCGGGCTCTTCGGCGCGAACGCACGCGACCAGCCAGAACGCGGCGGCGAGCACGACGGCAGTGCCGCGGGCGGGCCTCAGTGGAGTTCCTCGGGAGCAAAGCCATGCCGCAACGTGTGCTCCGTGATCGTCCGCGCCTCGCAGAACTGTCGCAGATAGTCCGGGCTCCCCGCCTTGGCCCCAACGCCGGAGAGTCGACTCCCACCGAAGGGCTGGCGATCGACCAATGCGCCCGTGATCCCACGATTGATGCACAGGTTGCCGACTCGAAACTCGCGCCGTGCGCGCTCGATATGATCGGGGTCCCGAGAATACAGGCCACCGGTCAGGCCGCAGTCGGAGTCATTGGCCAGCAGCAGGGCCTCGTCGAAGTCCGCCGCCACGATCACCGCAAGGACGGGACCGAAGATCTCCTCGCGCGCGAGGTCCGCGCTCGAGTCGACCCGGTCGAAGATCACCGGCGCAACCCAATGGCCGGGGACATCGGGCACCTGCCCGCGGAAGCAGGGCTTCCCGGCCGCCGCGACCGCGTCCCTGATCCGTCGAGCCGATTCTTCGTCGATCACGGGCCCGACTTGAGACTCGGGATCACCCGCGGGCCCGATACGAAGGCTCCGCGTCGCCTCGACAAGGCGACGCACCAACCGTTCGTGCACCGAATCCACCACGATCACCCGGGAGCAGGCCGAGCATTTCTGACCGGCGTACCCGAAGGCGGACTCGACGATGCCACGCACCGCTTCATCGAGGTCGGCATCCGTGTCGACGATGATCGCGTTCTTCCCGCCCATCTCGGTCAGAGCCCGACCAATCGTCACCTGGCCGGGCCCGACCGAAGACGCCTTCTCGATCATTCCGAGACCGACGTCGCGAGAGCCAGTGAAGGCGATGACGTCCACTTGCGGATGTTCGACCAGGCGCGCACCCACGTCCTCTCCGAACCCAGGCAGAAGACTTACCACGCCGTCGGGCACGCCCGCCGCGACGAGCACCTCGAAGAACATCGCGCCGACGACCGGCGATTGTTCGGCGGACTTCAAGACGACGGTGTTCCCGGTCGCCAGAGCCGCGGTCGTCATTCCCGCGAGGGTCGCGAGAGGGAAGTTCCAGGGCGCGATGACCGCCGCCACGCCACGCGGCTCCTGAAGAAGAAGGTTCTCCTCGCCGGGCAACCCGCGAACGCGCTCGATACCTTGGAGCCGCTCCGCGCCGAGCGCGTACATCTCGCAGAAATCGATCGCTTCGGAGACCTCGGAATCGGCCTCGCGCCAGCCCTTCCCCACCTCCAGAACGATCCAGGCGGCGAGTTCGAATCGGCGACGGCGGAGTTCCGCTGCGGCGCGGCGTAGAAGATCCGCGCGGTCAGCGACCGGCGTCTCACGCCACGCGCAAGACGCGCCGTGGGCGGCCGCAACAGCCTCGTCCGCTTCCGCCACCCCGGCACGGGCGGCGCGACCGACGACGCGATCGGGAGCGGAGGGATCGCGGGACTCGATCCAATGGCCAGTCGTCACGGCGCGACCGCCAATCCGAGCCGGATGATCCCGCCCAAGAGACTCCGCACAGAGGCAATCGAGTGCACCCACCATCGCAGCCCGCGTCTCGATCCGAGAAAAATCGCTCATGGGCTCGTTCTCAAAACGCAGACCCCCCATGTCGTCCTCCGAATCGACCGCCCGCAGCGCGGGGAATCGCGGGCTCGTCGTCCGTGCAGCCGTCGGGCTGGCGAGCAACTCGGCGGTCGGCGGTTGGTGGGCGAACGAATGCCGCAGGAAAGACCCGTTCGACGCATTCTCGAGGAGGCGACGGATGAGGTACGCCATGCCCGGAACGAGGGGGCCGAAGGGCGTATAGACGCGCACCGCGTGTCCACGATCGACGAGCGCGTCCTGTAGCGGATCCGCCATTCCGTAGAGCATCTGGAACTCGAACTCGGACGAAGCGACTCCGTACTGCTCCGCCGTGGCGAGTGTTGCCGAGAGGCTCCGCACATTGTGGCTTGCGAACGCCGGGCGAACCAGGTCGCGTTTCGCGAGCAAACGTCGCGCGAGTTGCTCAAAGGCCGCGTCGCTCTCCCACTTCTCCAGGAACACCGGACACGGCCAACCACGCTGCGTCGCCAGCCGTGCCTCCAGATCCCAGTACGCCCCCTTCACGAGGCGGACGAGGATCGGCGCACCCCGCGTCTTCACCCAATCCAGGAGCTCCTCGAGATCATCCGCCGTATCGCGGAGATACGCTTGAAGAACGATGCCGACATCTCCCCGGTCGCGGAACTCGGGCTCTGCGAGAACGGAGCGGAAGATCTGCAACGTGAGATTCTTTGTGTCGTACTGCTCCATGTCGACCGTGACGTGGGCCCCACGCTCACCGGCCCGGCGCAGAATCGCACGGAGACGGCGCCCGGCAGACTCGGCAGCCGCCGCCGGCGCCATCGCGTCGAACGCCGGATCCAGGGAGGAGAGCTTCAGTGCGACGTGCGCCCCGGGAAGGCCATCGATCAAATCGAGATACGTCGCCGTGTACAGATCGGCCTCGGCGTCGCTCGTGACGACTTCGCCCAGCACGTAGAACACCGCGCCCGCGCCCCGATCCTGGAGCGCCGCGATCGCCTCGGTCGCCTCTCCTACCGTTTCGCCGGCAATGAAGCGCCGCGCGATCTGGCGCACGTTGTGTCGCGCAGCAAAGGCCGCAATGTCCCCGGCCGGCGAGCCCGGTGACGACAGCCGCAATGCGAGCGCGAGAGGTCGGGGCAGCTCGTGGCCATCCTCTAGGAGATAGCTGCGCAGATGAGCGGCGACGTCGTGGCTCGACGCCAGGGCCGGCAATACATCGACGAAGCGCAACAGCCGGGCGCGCACCTGCGGATGCGCAAGAGTCCACGAGAACACCTGCTGCTCCCACCAGTGCGAACCGAAGATCGCCCCCGCGTTCTCGGTCCGCGAGAGAATCTCAGCCCCGATCTGCCCGATGCGAGCTTCGCTCCCCAGCGGGGCCGCCCCGATGGGTGTACGGGCAGCGCCGTCGCCCGGCGTGCTCAACACAGCGGATCTCCTGGAGCCGCCGTCGGTTCGGCGTCCCCGAGGTTCTTGTCCAACAAAGTGAGGAAAAGACCGACGTCGGTGACGATACCCGTCGACTCGACCGAGCCTCGATCCGCCAGCTTCGTGACCACCGCGGGTGAGATGTCCACGCAGATCAAGCGCACGCCGGCCGGGGTCATGTTGCCGACACCGATCGAGTGGAGCATCGACGACAGCATGAGAATCATGTCGGCCCCGCGCGTCAGCTTTGCGTACTCCGCTTGGGCGACGCGGAGGTCCATCAATGTCTCGGGCAGAGGCCCGTCATCGCGGATCGAACCTGCGAGAGCGAACGGGACGTCGTTCTGCACGCACTCGTAGAAGATCCCGCTTCGCACGACACCGGCGCGCACTGCCCCCGCGATGTTCCCGTGCGCCCGCACCAGATTGATAGCCCGCAAGTGATGCCGATGACCGCCGCGCACCCCCGCACCTCGTTCCAGATCTACGCCGAGAGAGGTGCCGAACAACGACACCTCGACGTCGTGCACCGCCAGGCCGTTTCCACCGAGAATGGCGTGCACGTAGCCGCGTTGCACCAGGCGTGCGAGGTACGGTGCCCCGCCCGTGTGAATCACCACCGGACCACCCACGACGACGACACGTCCCCCGCGTTCCCGGATGCGCTGCATCTCCCAGGCGATGCGTTCGACGACCAGCTCGACCCGCCGCTCACTCGACACGCCCGACGTCATGAACGCAAAGGAGTCCTCCCGCGCAGCGGCCGAGCGGACCGGATGCGTGCGAACGCCTTCGACCCCGCACACTACGAGATCGCCTTCCGCGAGATCGCGGAGCAGCCCGCACCGCACGACGGCCGACCCGTTTTGCCCCCGAACCACGAGGACCGCATCCATCCGTTGCTCCCCCGCCCGAAGCCAGGCCCCGGTGACGCGAACATCCGTCGGAAAGATGGTGCTCGCGTAGAAATCGTCCGGCGCCACTCCGGCGGCCGGGGCCGGAGCCAGTCGTGCGTCCTGCTCGACATCTCCTGCGTCGACCACCCGCACACCCATTTCGACGAGGCGCTCGAGGATTCCGCCAAGGCCCTCAGCCGAGGGCGCCACGACCCGAACGCGCGCGACCGAATCCTGGTCGTGGCGCAGACCCGCGCGAAAATCCTCGATCTCGAAACTGCCACCGGCATCGTCGATCGTGTCGAGCACGCGTGTCATGAGGCCGCTGTCCAAGAGGTGCCCCCCGAGCCCGACCACGCGATCTCGAATACTCGACGGTGGGATCTCTCCGACGCGTGGAGCCGCCGGCCGGTCGGTGCGCAGCACGAGACACTTCGCTGCGCCCCCAGCGAGCATGAACTCGCCGAGCGGACACTCCACGGCTTCGAACCCCTGCCGGGAGAGCTTGGCTCGCAGATCGTCGCTCACGCCGTTGGCGATGTACGCGTCGTCGGTCACGACCGCGTTGCAGGCGAAGGCAAGCGCGTCGGCCGTCCGCACCTCGATGCGTTTGCCTACCGGGACGCGGCGACGGATCTCGTCCTGTGACGCGCGGTCGAACGCATCGGGGTAGTAGACGACGCCGCCGCCCGGGAGCGGGCAGAAGCAGGTATCGAGGTGATAGAATCGCTCGTCGATCAGGTGCAGCGGGACGATCTCGGCATCCAGCGCCTCACCCACCGCCGGGTACGCGTGCAGCGAAGACCGCACGCCGTAGCCCGCCCAGAGCAGAGGCTCGCCCGGCTGGAAGAGTGCGTCGCCCTCACCCTCGAACGTCGCGCCCTCGGGCGGTTCGACGATTTTCAGCTCGCGCGAGCGGGCCCATGCCGTGAAATGCCCCTGCTCCGGCTGCCGCTGCGGAAACCGAAACCCCGCGGGAACGAACACGTCCCCCAGAACCAGCCCGGCATTCGCCACGAAGGGCATGTCCGGCAGGCCGTCGGCCGGCTCGAGGAGCTCGATCGAGGCCCGTTTTTCGACCTCCTGACGGAGGCGTTCCCACTGGGCCGCCGCCCGTTGCGGATCTGCTCGCCCAACGTTCCCCTCCATCCACGGATTGATGACGTACTCCACGCCGTAGAAGCGGGGGGGACACAGGAGGAAGGACTCGCCGGTCGCCATATCAGCTTTGTTATCGGCCGATTTCCTCGCTGTCGTAAGCGGGCCGTTCCAGGGCTCTGCGCCGCGGCAAGTGCTGGTTTCGTCAGGCTTGCGCGGGCTCGCCGGCGGCCTGGGCGCGCTCCATCCGGGACGCCTCGTCCCGGGACAGGCTTCGCATCGCGAGAAGCAGGAAACCGGCCGCAATCACGTTCGAACCGAGGCTAACCAGGATCGCGAGGCCCAGATCGTCGAACGCCACGCTCAGTCTTCCGATCGTATACGGACCAAGCGCCAGACCGATGAACGTGAGGATGAGCAGGTAGGCACCCGAAGCGGCGCCGCGCATGCGCGGCAGCACCAAGTCTTGCACGGTGCTCGCGGCCGGGCCGATCCACATCGCGGTGAACGTCGAAAGCGGCACTCCGAGGAGATACACGATCGTCACGGACTCGGTTGTGAACATCCAGAAGGCAATCGGCAAGGGTGTCACGGCCGTGAGCAGACCGACCCAAATCCGCCCGTTCGGGCTCATCGCACGAAAACGATCCGCGAGAACGCCACCCATCGTGACGCCGAGCCACCCGCCCAGCGCGGAACCCGAACCAAAGAGAAGTCCAACCTCCGCCTCGGTCGCGCCGTGCACTCGAATCAGGAACGGCGACGCCCAGAAGCCGGTGCCGTAACCGGTGAACGCGAGGAACGCGAAACCGAGAGCAGCCCACCGCAGCGCGGGTGTAGTGAAGATCAACGTGAAGGCGGGCGCGTCGCGTCGCCGTAGCGCCTGCCCCCACGAGAACGTGGCGTACACACCGATCGCGAGCGCCGCCCACTGCTCGGGCGTTCCGAGGAGCGCGGTGAGCAGGACCACCATCAGCGAAACCGCAGCGGCCACGACGAGGTTCATCCCGATCGCGCGCACGCCGTACCGTTCGACGGCGAGGTGCACGAGCGTGAGCGGCGGGACAACCGACAGGATCTCGCGAAAGAACTCGCGGAATGGCCTCTCGACGACCGGCGCAGGAATTCCGTCCATCAGACCGCGCACGGGCTCCCGCAGCGTCGAAACCCAAACCGCCAGCAGCAGCCCCGGTAGTCCGACCGCCATGAACGCGACCTGCCAACCGGCAAGGCCGAACGGTGCTGCCGCCCCGGCGTAGGCGGAATCCCACTGATCGACGATCACGCCGCCGATGCCCAGGCCAAGACCCGCGCCGATGTAGATGCCGCTGGAGTAGATGGCGAGTGCCGTCGCGCGACGCGCGGCGGGGAACGAGTCGGAGAGCATCGAGAAGGCCGCCGGCGTCGCGCTGGCCTCCCCGACGCCGACGCCGATCCGAGCGATGGCGAGCTGGGTGAAGTTCTGCGCGAGCCCGGACAGCGCGGTCATCATGCTCCAGAACGTGAGGCCGATCGCGATCAGCTTCTTTCGATCCCACATGTCCGCGAGGCGGCCGAGCGGGATTCCGAACAGGGCGTAGAAAACGGCGAAGGCCGTCCCGTACAGAAAGCCCATCTGCGCGTCGGTCGCGCCGATGTCGGCCTTGATCCGCTCCGCGAGAATGGAAACGATCTGCCGGTCGAGGAAGTTGAAGACGTAGACGAGGACCAGAACACCAAGGAGGTAGTTCGAGTAGCCTCTCGACGGTGCGCCCGGCGGATCCGGCTCTGGAGTCATGCGAGGGTGAAGCTAACCGAATTCACCCGACGCCGATACCCCACGGCTCACCCCGCGCCTTCTGCGGTCGCGGCAAAGTCCGCGAAGCGATTCTTGTACTCCCCGTGGACGCGGAAGCCGAAGTGCTCGCTCACGTCGATCGCTTTGAGCCCGGCGTAGTCAGACACAGGCGGCACCACCCCAAGCGCCCGCTCCCAAGCGACCAGAGGGAACGCCACACCCAGCACGAGGTCGTTCGAGGAGTAATAGAGGTAGGTACGCTCGCGGGCGAGGTCCGCGAGCTGCCCTTCGACCTCGTCTTCCACCAGAGCCGGCGCACACAGGTGGATCTCCGCGGGACGATGCTCCGGCGGCAGCGACGATGCCGCTGCCACGACCTGCCGACACCCCAGCGAGTGCGCAACGACGCGGACCCGTGCATGCTCCCGCGAGAGCGCTTCCAACTGTCCGGCAAGAGCGTCGGCATCCGCGGCCGCACGCCGTTCCGCCGCGAGATACTGCGTGACAAATCGCGCGCCGATTTCCGCGACGGCGAGACCCACCGTCGCCCCGAGCGCCGCCACGCGCGCGTACCGAACCGCCCGGTAGACATCGACGGCGAGCTTCGCGGTCCCCGCGACGGGCACCGGAATCGAGAGCCAGTTCCCCGACGACCACGCCCATCCGTGCGCGACCGACCCCCAACCGTGGCTGTCCACCAGCGCCTCGTGACCGCGATGCCACCGATCGAAGTGCTCCGGCTCTTCCCCGGACCCGAGGAAGCCCTTCACGTAGATCGTCACCTCGTCGCTGTCCGACATCGAGAGAGGGATCAGTTTGCCCGTATCGATCGGCATGGAAATCCTCCTCGGAGCCTATCACGGCGGGTTTCGGCGCGTGCTCCCACTTGAACCTCGGAGCCCGCCGGGGGATACCCCGCAACGTGGCCTCACTCAACATTCGGACAGGAGCCTGCCCATGAAACGATTTCTCTGCGCAATGTTTCTCACGGCGGTCGCCCTCGCCTGCACGTCGCACCGGGTCACGGCGTCGGTTCCGCTTGGAAATCCGGACTTCGATGCCGCATCGAAATCCGTGCGCAGGCTTCTGACTGCACTCGTCGCCGCGAACACGACGAACCCTCCGGGGAACGAGGCGCGCGCAGTGGCGCTGGGCAAGAAGAAGCTTGAGGCGGCAGGCATCCCGTTCGAGGTCACCGAGTTCGCGCCGGGCCGCGAGAACCTGGTCGCGCGACTCGCGGGGGACGGTTCCGCCGAACCCATCCTCCTTCTCGCGCATATCGACGTGGTCGGCACCGAGGGGCAGGATTGGTCGGTCCCCGCGCACACCGTGACGGAAAAGGGCGGCTACCTTTACGGCCGCGGCGTCAACGACGATCTCGGGATGGCCGCTATCGAGCTGGAAGTTCTTCTACTGCTGAACAAGGCCGGCGTCGCCCTTTCGCGCGACGTGATCCTCGCTTGGACGGGCGATGAAGAGAGCGGCGGCGCCGGGATCGAGTGGCTCCTCGAGAATGCCCCCGACTCGGTCCGCGCCGAAGTCGTGCTGAACGAGGGCGGCGGGCTCGTCCTCAACGACGACGGCGAGCCCACGCGGATCCAGCTTCAAACTGCGGAGAAGACCTACCAGGACTTCACCCTGACCGCGTACGGCCCCACGGGGCACTCTTCCGTACCGCTCTCCGACAACGCAATCTATCGGATCTCCCGTGCCCTCTCCCGGGTCGGTCGGCATCGCTTCCCGGCTCGACTCCTACCCGTCACGCGCGCGAACCTCGCCGCGCGCGCCTCGCAGGAGTCCGGGGATCTCGGGCACGCGATCCGAGCCCTCTCCGAAGCCAAGGGTACCCTCCCCACAGAAGCACTCGAGATCGCCGACCGGAACGCAAGCCTCTCCGCGAACCTTCGCACGACATGCGTCGCCACGATGATAGATGGAGGAACGCGAGTGAACGCGCTGCCCGCGGAGGTGCGAGCCACCATCAACTGCCGAATCCTGCCGGACGAAACCGTAACCGAGGTCGAGGCCGAGCTCGTGCGCATCATCAGCGACCCGGAGGTCGAGATCGAGAGCAGCGAGGACTTCGGATACGCCGCGCCTTCGCCGCTCAACGGTCCCGGGCCGGACGCGATCGCGGCCGCTGCGAACGAGATGTGGCCCGGCCTCCCGATCGTGCCCTTCATGTCGCGCGGGGCCACGGACTCGCGGTTTCTACGCGCCAAGGGCATTCCCGCCTACGGGATCGATCCGATCGCCATCTCCGAGGAGGACTCGCGGCGCGCCCACGGCATCGACGAGCGTATCCCGACGAGCAGCCTGAAGCCGGCCGTCGAGTTCCTCTACCGCGTCGTGGTCGAGCTCGCCGCCAAGCGTTAGGGTCCTGCACCTTTCTCAAGCCGCTGCAGGAGATCTACCATGTCCGACGCCACCCGTATGCCATCCGTCTCGCTGAGCGCCATGCCCGGGCGCCGCAGCAAGACACTCGCCGCCGCGAAAGCGCTCGAAACTGCAGGGTTCACCGGTGTCTACTCTCCAACGTTCGGCGACGGAATGGCCTTCTGCGAGGCGCTCGCACTCGAGACCAACAGGATCCAGATCGGCACCTCGATCGCGAACATCTACACGCGGCTGCCGAGCGACTACGCGCAATCGGCGGCTTTCATTCAGGAGGTATCGGATGGCCGATTCAGGTTCGGCATCGGGGTGAGCCACGAGGCTCTGAACAAGCGACTCGGCGTGCCGGGCACCGGGAAGCCAGTGAGCGACATGCGGCGCTTCGTCCAAGAGTGTCGTGCCGTCCCGCGCATCGGCAATCTTCCGCCGATCGTTCTCGCCGGACTCCGAGACCCGATGGTGCGACTCGCGGGGGAGATCGCCGAGGGCGTCGTTTTCGCCAATGTCGCGGCGTCACACGTTTCTCACACGCTCGAGCAACTCCCTCAAGAGAAACGAACGAGCGACGACTTTTTCATCGGGAACATGATTCCGATCTGCATCTCCGACGACGCCGAAGCGGCCGCCGCCGTGAACCGCAAGACGATGATGGCCTACATCGGCCTCCCCAACTATCGGAACTACTGGAAGGCCGCCGGGTACGTCGAAGAGATGGAGGCCATCGAGAAGGCCCGCGCCGCGAAGGACTTCGATAGCCTCCCGAAGCTCATGCACGAAAGGTGGCTCGACGACGTCACCTTGTTCGGGTCACTTTCGAAAGTACGCGAGGGGCTCGAGCGCTGGTTCGACCTCGGCGTCCGCACTCCCATCCTGGTCTCCTCGTCGACATCGGGTGGTCAGTTGAAAGCGATCGAGGAGCTGATCGCCGCGTTCCGCTGAGGAACGAGCCCAGCTACGCAGGGTTCGCCGTCCGAGCGCCGGCGCGAGCACCAGCTTCGGTAGAAACCCGTTCATTCCGGCTTCAAGACAGTCCGCACAATCCTCGGGGAGGACGTTCGCCGTCATCGCCACGATCTACGGCGCCGTCGCCTGGCCCGTGATCTGCCGAATCCGGCGCGAAGCTTCCACGCCGTCCATCTCCGGCATCTGCAGGTCCATGAGAATGAGATCGTAGGTCTGTCGTCGCACCGCCTCAACGGCCTGGAGCCCATTGCCGTCCGCGAGCAGGACTCGAAGCGGGAGCGTCTCGCCCAACTCGTGATTCATCTTCGGAAGTGGAACGGGCCCGGCGACAGCGATCGTGCCCCAAACCCCACCGGCGTCGTGCACCGGGATCACCCCGACCACGTCGTCGATCTCGAACCGTTCGAGAAGATCGGAGACGAAAACCGCTACGAGACCGCCCGCAGCGCCCACCATCACCCCGATGGCCGGCGAGAACACGTTCGCGACGGCCGTGATCGCGCCTGTCACCGACAGCGTGCTCCCGCCGTCAAATTCGAACCAACCGAACCACAGCAGGAATACCCCCAGCATCACCATCGGGATTTCGTGGCCGTGCATCGGCCACTTACTCGCTCCGAAGCGACCGAGTCGCGGGCCGATGACGAATACCGCGGAGAGGACCGCCCAGGCCCCCGTCGAGTGCAGCACGGCCTAACCGGCGAAGTCGATGAAGCCGAGGTCCGCGAGCCAGCCCGCCGGACCGGAGTCCGGACGAGCCCGCATCCAGTGACCGACCACAGGATAGATGAACGCCGCGACCAGCACCGTCGCGATGAGGTAGCCGACGAAGCTCATGCGCTCGCCGACGGCGCCCGAGACGATCGTCGCGCACGTGCCACAGAACATGAACTGGTAGACGAAGAACGCGAGCCGCCACGGATCGCTCTCGTTGAACGCGAACCCTTCGCTGCCGACCAACCCGTTCCAACTCGCACCGTACATCATCGCGAATCCGACGAGCCAGAAGACCCTACTCGAGATCGCGAAGTTCGAGAGATTCTTGATCGCGACGTTGATGCTGTTCTTCGTGCGAGAGAGGCCGCTCTCCAAACAGCAGAATCCGGCCTGCATCAGGAAGACGAGCGCCGAGCACCTCAACACCCATGCGACGTCTTAGTTTTCGAGGCTCGGGCCCAACCCAGTCCCCCTCCCACCGCCGATTCCGAACCCAACCACCGGAAAACAACCCATGTGGGCTAACGGCGGAATAAACCGGCAGGTTCACGCACGGGCGGGTTGACCGCCGAGCACCGCGATGGGAGCGTTCGGCCATGCGTATCGAACAGGCGAAAGATCAGCGAAAGTGACGGCCCCGCTGGAGGGAATACGGGTTCTGGAGCTTGCGAGCTTCGTCGCCGCGCCGTCCGCCGGTGCTCTCCTCGCGGACCTCGGCGCCGAGGTCGTGAAGGTCGAGATCCCGGACGGCGAGATCTACCGGCACTCCCGGCCGCGGCTCGCGGGCATCAAGCACGACTTCCCCGAGGCCCCTCAGTTCCAGATGGACAACCGCGGGAAGCGCTCGCTGGCGGTCGACCTGACGCGCGAACCCGCACAGAAGGCCGTCCGTGCCCTCGTCGATCGTGCGGACATCTTCCTCACGAACATGTTACCGCATCGCCTCGAGCGCTACGGCCTAGATCCCGACACCCTGCGCAACGACCGCCCCGAGCTCATCGTGGGCGTGCTGAGCGGCTACGGCCGAGAAGGCCCCGACGCCAAGCGGCCTTCATTCGACTATACCGCCTACTGGGCCCGCAGCGGAATGATGGATCAGATGCGTGACGCGGGTGCTCCGCCAACGTTCCTGCGACCCGGCATCGGCGACCACGCGGCCGCACTCTCACTCACCACCGGCATCCTGTCGGCGTTGCGCATGCGCGATCGCGACGGGCTCGGCCAGGTCATCGACGTCTCCCTGATGCACATCGGCCTCTACGTGCTCGGGAACGACTCCGCGCAGGCCCTCGCAACCGGGGAAGCACCGCCCGCACACGATCGCTCGCGCCCGCGCAACCCGCTCTGGAACCAGTATCAGACCGCGGACGACCGGTGGCTCTTCCTCGTCATGATCGAATCGGAGCGTTACTGGGAGCCGCTGTGCCGCGTCCTCGGCCGCGACGATCTCCTCGCCGACGAGCGCTTCAAGGACCCGCGGGAACGCTACCGCCAGTCAGCCGAGCTGGTCGTGATTCTCGAGGAGACCTTTCGCACGCAAACGCTTACGCAGTGGGAAGAGACGTTCCGCGACCAGAATGTCATCTGGGCCCCGGTAGTGACGCTTTCCGAAGCGACCCGAGACCCACAGGCGCGTGCGGCAGGCGTGTTCACCGAAGTCGAGCACCCGGTAGCCGGCCGATATGAGACCATCGCACCACCGCTCAAGATGTCGCGCCACAAAATGCGTGGCGAGAAACCCGGCCCTGCTCTGGGCGAGGAGAACGAGGCGCTCCTGCGAGAGGCGGGCCTCAGTACGGAGGAGATTGCTCAGCTGCTCGAGAGGTGAAAGGGCCGGGCGCAGCTCTGCAAGGGTGCATTCAACCGGTCGTCGCGACATCATGAACCCCAGTCTCGGAGTGAGAGCGATAGGTGGGGCGACGCAGACGAAGGTGGTGCGCCACATCGTTGGCCGCCGCGTTGGGATGACCGCTTGAACTTGCGAGGGTTTTGGAGACAGACCGAGGTGGAAAGCCAGACAACGTTATCGGTGATCAAGACGATGGCCACAGCGACGCATCCCGTCAGATAATTGATACAGAACGCCAAGAACGTTCCCATCGCCCGAGCAAAGACTCCGCTGAGCATCGCGCCGAAAAAGCTCCCCAGGCCCACCAGCCCAAAAATGGCTTCTATCCCGAAGCGGCGACCGCCGGTGGCGGGAACTGCGCTCCCTGACCCCAGGGGCGCTCTCTCACCCGATTTTTTCCCGTCTTATGGAACCCCCCGGTCGCCTGCGGACCGGGGCCCGCTATTAAGAGTCCTGATTTCCCGTCTTAGTCGACACCATGCTTATATCGGATGGGTCTTGAACTTCCTGTCCGCGCGATGGCGTTGTCTATCGAGGCCTGGAGGGCACCGCGCGAGAACGGTTTCGATAGGAACTCCACGGAATCACCGAGGGATTGGTCTTGCAGTACGTTCCGAGCGTCGTAGCCACTTACAAGAATGACGGGCAGGTCGGAACGTCGCTTGCGGACCAGGGTCGCAACGTCGAGACCGCTACCATCGCCCAACGTGACATCGATCAGAGCGAACTCGATTTCGTCGAGGTCAATTGAAGCAAGGGCGCGTTGAAAAGCAGCCAAGCTGTCGACCCACTGTACCTGACGCCCACTCTGTTCGAGCATCCTGGTAGTAAGCCGGGCAACAAGCGGTTCATCTTCGATCAGCAAAACCCTCGTTTTCTCTGAAACGCTTACCAACTGCCCGAGGGCTTCGGTCGAGATCGTCTCCGGCTGCTTCGACGAGCAGGGAAGAAGCATGCGAAACTGACTCCCCTGGTAAAGTTTTGATTCAACCGTCAAAGCACCGAGGTGCGCACGCATGATGCCCAATGAGGCCGCGAGACCCAGCCCAGTGCCCGTTTTGCGCGTCGTGTAGAACGGCTCAAAAATTCGGTCGATCTCGCTTGGCGACATACCGGAACCATTGTCTTTGACCTCGAGCCAGTGGTGCTCTGACTTCTCGAGTGTTGGGTCACGCTCCGAAAGTGTGCGAGCGCTTTCGGATCCAGCTGAAATCGTGATTCGAGACGCGCCTGAATCACGCGCATTGGTCAGCAGGTTGAGGATGACCTGGCGAATTTGGGTTGGATCGACGTCGACCGCGAAGACTTTTCTGTGATCGATATCGAAGGCGACTTCGATGCCTTCGAGCAGGTCATGCGCCCAGTCGCGATCGATCTCGAATCCAAAGGAGGCAAGGTCGATCGTTCGGGTTTCGCGGTGAGCCCTCCCCGCATATGCCAGCATTTGCTGTGCCAGGTCTCGAGCACGGATGCCAGCCTCCATCATGGACTCGAGACTAGTCTGTGTCTCGCTGGAAACGGTCTGCGATTGCTGCATTAATTCAATATTGCCCAGTATGACGGTCAAAAGGTTGTTGAAGTCATGCGCGACGCCCCCAGCGAGCACGCCTAGACTTTCCAGGTGCTCCGCTTTGCGAGCCTGCCCTTCGAGGACGATGCGCTGGCGAGTCTGCAATGCCAGGTTCGCAAGGTCGGCGATGGAGGCTGCGAACATTTGGTCTTCGACGGTCCAATCGGCCTCTATGCCTTCGCGTTCGACCAGAATCACCCCCGCCAAATTGCTAGAACTGATGATGCCGACATAGAGAGTGGGCCAACCTCGACCTTCTTCGTCAGGGCCTCCTCCGCCTGAAAGGTCTTCCGCATGTTCATTCGAGGTGACAGTCCGGCTTTCAAAGAGGAGCTGTCTAAATTCCTGGCTGATAGCCAACGTCTCGGGTGTAGGAGGGCCTGTGTCCGTGACGCCTTCGCGATCCGAGGAGACAAGTTGCAGCTCGTGTTTGTCGCCTTCGGGCAGCCAGATCGTGACCCTCGAGGCTGCGAGGTTCATTCGTGCAGCTTCGGCGATCAAGTTCAGGACATGCGTGACATTTGTGCCGGAAAGGGCCGGCGTCTTGACGAGATTTTGGAGCGCTTCGTTTCTTGTCCGCAGCAGTTCCGCTCGCGTCCCGGAGGCACGAGTCGCGTAGATTCGCTGCTCCTCGAGAATGCCGCCGACGAAAGCGGCGAAGAAAAGAAACCAGCCCCATTCTGAAGGCTCGGGAACATTGAAGCGGGTGACGATTGCGGCCCATGCGACCAGGGCGAGCGTCAGGATGGAATAGAACAACACTCTCGACAGCATCACGAGGCCCAAGCCGAGGATCAGGATGACAAAGTTGGTCGTGTTGACGGCTTCTCTGAACAGGGCAAAGTGCAGCACTGTATTGACTAGCGCGATACCCGCCAACATGGCGCTCACGGGGTGGGCTTGATTCGGCCGGGGGCTCTTTTTCCACGCGAGAGCTATGGCAGCGCTCAGGATTGAAGAAATGGCGGCAACCAAGGAAATGGACCAGCGGTTGTCATCGGAGAGAACAAAGGGGTGAACTCCGGCGAGTAAGCCGTAGAGGACAGCCAAGAGCCAGGCCATCGGAGTGATGGATGCCGAGATGGCTTCTTGTAAAGCCAGAGTGCCTGGATCGATTTGCCGTATTTTCAACTCGACTGCCTCGTGAAGTAGGGTGATTGATTGAGCCTTAGCCCTGCCCGGTCGCAATGAGAGTACCCGCAATAGTCTCCTTGGGGGGGGGGCTCAACTTGATCGGTTGGGGCCAGTCTCGGCGAACCCACCGCCCTCGGGTTTCTCCTTATGCCGCCAAGAGCACCGCACTACGCTTAGCTGTGTCGAGGCTACTGGTTCATGCATGGATGTAGAGGTGCCTTTGCACCCCGTACCCAGACCCTCTCCGATATGGATACGGTTCCGTAGGCTGCCGGAACCCGCCGACGGACAACGGCTTGCTAGCGAGAACCCTGAGTTTTCACCTTGAGTCGACAGCATGCTTGCCCCAGGGTGTACCATGCGTCTTGAACTTCCTATCGGCTGGCTCTGGTTTCATATTTTAAATGAAGGCCGGAAGATCGGAACGGCATGGGGCCGCCTCTCTACCCAACCGGTAGTGGCAGAAGATGAAACGAACCACAGCATCACGCTGCAGAGATATTCGCAAATCCTGTGGATCGGGCGTGATCCGGCGGCTCGTTCTTCCTTGTTCTCCAGTTGAATTCTGTCTTGATACTTGACTCCGTGTGCGACCAGCGGGACCAGCTCGTAGCCGTTGAGCTTTCGCCACCGCCCCTCCGCCATCTCCAAGAGCTTGAAGGTCATGGTTATCGCCTTCGCTCGTGATTCCGCACCCTTGGTGACTCGCGTGCGCAGTCGCACGGGTTCTGGCACGTCCACCGGAACCCCGGGGAAACGGGACAGAAGCACCCCTTCGTGTTTCAAAAATTGTCCCGAAATCAACGTTCCATTTCTCCCCCGTTGATGGCTTTCGGGACGCCCTCATTCCGGCACCGGGGAACGCAGGCGTAGAGTTCTGCTGAACCGCGCGGCCGAGCACCGGCCGGCGAGCTTCATCGTCGGGCGGGTCGGCCGCTTCGTTCACAGGCGCCGTCGGGTCGTCGAGCGAGCAGAGGCCGCGCCAAGAGTCCGTCCTCCCCGGGGGTGCGCCCTACTTCTTCGTCTCAGCCGGGGGGAGACCCGCCGGCCCCTTGCCGGTCGCGTCGGTAGGCACATAACGTACAACGACCGTCGTTCCTTCGCCGAACCCCTTGCGGAACTTGGCCTGCCAACTCTCCGTAAACTTTTCGCCATACTTCTTCGCAAACGCGGCGACCAACGCGTCCTGTGCCTTCTCGTCGTTTACCACCGCTCCCGTTGCGCCGAACCACGGGCCGTCGCTGTTCTCGACCCAGATCCGGGCAGCGGCCCGTCCCGCTTGGATTCGGCGGACGCGGTACGACTTCACGTTGGTGCCGACCACCAGATCCGTGCCGTCCCACGCAAACCAGATCTCGGCGGCTGCGCTGAGATCTCCGCTCTTTCGCGTCGAAGAGATGTATACGTACGGATCTTTCTCGAGGTGCTGCACGATCTCGGTCGGGAGATCGGCTGCGGTCGCGAAGGTCGCGAGGAGCAGAAAAAGGGCAAAAGCCGTTACTGTGAGACGCCGCATCCTGAGTTCCTTTCGATCGGTCGATCTACCGACGCGGTCCGCCGCCCCTCGGCGGGGCCTTTGGCCCACGAGGCGGTCCATTCCGGCCAGGTCCCGATCCTCCCCCACGCGGTCCCGAAGTGCTGCCTCCGGGACGCGGTCGTCCCCTTCCGCCACCGGGCCCATCCGTGTTCCGCAGTCCCGAAGTGCTACCCCCGGGGCGCGGTCGTCCTCTTCCACCACTGGGACCATCGGTGTTCCGCGGTCCCTTGTAGCCACGAGACTCCCCGTCGTGCCCTCCCCGCCCCTTGGGTCCGTCCGTCGAAGGCCGGCCGCGATCCGTAGCGGGCGACGGCGACCGGCGCGCCGGGCTCTCGAGCATTTCGATGACCTGAAGAGTGACCTGGCGACGCGCGAGGGAGACATCGGACGCCTCGACGACCACGCGATCCCCCAGCTGGATCCTCCGGCCGGAGCGTACCCCGTAGAGAACCTGCGCCTTCTCGTCGAAACGCCACTCGCCGTCCAGATCTTCGATCCGCACGAGTCCTTCGACCGGATACGCATCGAGTTCTGCGAAGAACCCGAACCCGGCGAGGGAAACGACGGTCGCCTTCCCCGGCTCGTGTAGATGCCCCTTCATGAACTCGACCTTCTTCAGATCGGCCATGGCGCGCTCCGCCCCCATGGCTTCGCGCTCGCGCCGCGAACTCGCTTCGCTCGCGGCCGCGATCTCCGGCCCTGCACCGCGCGCCCGCGCGCCCCGCCCCTCAATCCACTCGACGAGTTGGCGATGAACGAGAAGGTCCGGGTAGCGCCGGATCGGCGAGGTGAAATGGCAGTAGAGGGAGAAGGCGAGACCGAAGTGGCCGACGTTCTCCGGGTCATACTGCGCCCGCTTCAACGCGCGGAGCACCTGTTTGGAAAGAACCCGTTCGAGCCGATGACCTTTCAACTCGTGCAACGCCGTCGCGATCGCCGCGGGCGTGATGTCTGACTTCGTCTCCACGTGCACCCCTGCCGAGTGGAGAAGCCGATTGAGCTCGTAGACGTCGTTCTTCTCGGGCGGCTCGTGAATCCGGTACGGGATCGGCACCTCGGCGTCCGCGAGTTCACCCGCAACCGCCTGATTCGCCTCGAGCATGAACTCCTCGATGATGCGATGCGCATCGTTACGCTCCACGAAGCGGACGCCGACCGCATGCCCGTCGTCGGAAAGATCGACGACGGATTCGGGGAGATTGAGATCAAGGGCGCCGGCGGCGAGTCTCCGCGCGTAGAGGAGCCGCATCAGAACGCGCATGCGATCGAGCTGGGGTACGAGCGCCGCGAGCTCCGTGCGCCGCGAACTGGCTTCCGGCGTATCCGTGCCGTCGAGAATCGCGGAGACCTCAGTGTAGGTGAGCCGCGCCTGACTCCGGATCGCCGCGCGGAACAAGCGAGTGGCTGTCCGGCGCCCCTGCCCGTCGTACTCCATGTCGGCAACGAGTACGGCGCGGTCCCGTCCCGGCTTGAGCGAGCAGAGCTCGTTCGACAGCCGCTCGGGCAACATCGGAATGGCGCGGTCGGGGAAGTAGACACTCGTTCCGCGGAGCGCCGCTTCCGCGTCGAGAGCCGATCCGGGCTTCACGTAGTGGGAGACGTCGGCGATGGCGACACGGAGACCGAAGCCCCCGTCCGCATTGTCCTCGAGGCAGACGGCATCGTCAAAGTCGCGCGCGGTCTCGCCGTCGATCGTGACAAACGGGACGTCGCGAAGGTCTTCGCGGTTCTCCAGGTCCGCGGGACGCGGATCGTGCGGCAGGCGGACCGCCTCCGCGGTCGCCGACGCTGAAAATTCCAACCGAAGGCCATGCTCGAGCGCGACCTGCAGGAATTGCACCTCCGGATCGTCCATCTCCCCAAGCAACCGGACGACCTGACCGCGCCAGGGATTCGAACCCGCGGGCGGATGGGTGAGACGCACGAGCGCCATTCGGCCGGCGTCTTCCTTGCGCGGTGGGGTCTCGCCGACCACCTCGATCGGGGGCAGAAGCTCCGACACGGGCACCAGCCGCCACCCCGTCGGGATCGAACGCCAGCGGGGACCGGCGATGAGCTGGAGGGTCCCGAGGATCTCGGTGTGGGCCCGCTCGACCACCGCGACGACGCGGCCGCTGGATCGACCGGTCCGGTGGTCGCGTCGGACGATCTCCGCGCGAACCCGATCTCCGTGCAGCGCGATCCCTTCGCGGCCGCGGGGGATCATCATGTCCCCTCGCATGCTCTCGATCTTTGGGCCCTCGGCTTCGAGGAAACCGTAGCCACCACGCACGCGGCAGTAGCGCCCGATGACCTCGGTCGGTCCTCGTCGCTTTCGCATCGGCCGGGCCTTCTTCTCGACGACCTCGTGCGCGTACCGGTACCGGGTCTTGCCGACGCGGTGGAGACGACGGGCATCCGCCTGCATGTCGAGCACGGCCGCCATCCGACGACGGTCGTAGCGATCTATCCCGAGCCGCTCGGCGATCTCCTTCACGGTCAACGACCGCGGGGCCGCCTTCTCGAGGATTCCGAGCATATCCTCCAGAGGTACGTCTTGTTGTTTCGGGTCCGGCACCTCCCTTCTCTCCGTGTCCCCCGGCCCCTGGTCAAGCCGGTGGGTTGGCCGACCCCGTGCCCCCTGGTAGATTCGCCGCGTCATGAGTGAATCCCCCGTGGTCATCGAAGCTGCGATCAATGGCGCCACCCACAAGACGCGGAACCCGCATGTCCCGACCCTCCCCGAGGAGATCGCGGCAGACGCTATAGCCTGTCTGGAACGAGGCGCCGCGATCATTCACAACCACGTCGACTGCATCGGCCCGCCGGCCGAAGTTGCAGAGCGCCAGGAGGCCGGCTGGCGGCCCGTGCTCGAGGCGCGGCCCGACGCCCTGCTTTACCCGACGATCAGTTTCGGCGGCACGCCGGAAGAACGGTTCGGGCACATCCCACTCCTCGTCGAGTCGACTGGCCTGCGCGTAAGCATCGTCGATCCCGGATCCGTGAACTTGGGTGCCGTCGGCGACGACGGAATCCCGGGAGGCGGCTTCGACTTCGTGTACAGCAACGACTTCGGATTGATCCGCCACGCCGTGGAGATCTGCGAACGCTACGAACTCGGCCCAAGCATCGCCTGTTTCGAACCCGGCTTCGTACGCACGGTCCTCGCCTACCAACGCGCGGGCCGACTGCCCGCCGGCTCATTCGTAAAGCTCTATTTCGGCGGCGACTTCGACTACATCGGCGGGAAACCGGGCGGTGCGAGCTTCGGGCTCCCGCCGACCGACAAGGCACTCGACGCGTATCTGGAAATGCTCGAGGGAACCGGGCTCGAGTGGGCCGTAGCCGTGATCGGCGGCGACGTCATCGAGAGCGGCATCGCGAGGTACGCCCTCGAGCTCGGCGGACACGTCCGCGTCGGCCTCGAGGACTACGCCGGGCCCCGCACGCCTTCCAACCCCCAGTTGGTGGACGAAGTGACCGCTCTCGCCCGATCCGTCGGACGCCCGATCGCGAGCCCGACCGAAGCGGCGAGTCTCCTCGGCATCCGGGCCGCCGGGTGAGGGGCTCAAAGACCCTCCGCGGCCAGCTCGTCGTCCTCTTCATCATCTTCGCGGGGTGTACGACGACGCCAGGGCACTCCGAGCCGACGGCGGCACCCCTCGAGGTTCGTCAGGACGATCTCGACGACGACGAACGAGTCGCTCCAGAGATTGCGGCGACGGTCGGTCGCGTCCTGCAGCGAAACTCTGCGTACCTGGGGGCACCACCGATCCACTTCTGCCGGCGTATGTCGGTCGAAGAACGCAAAGCATGCATTCCCGAAGTCGAGGCGACTCGCGAGAGCACGATCGACGGACCGGTCGACATCGAAGAGAACACCGAACTCGACGAGGGCGGTCGCGACTGGCCGAACACCGAAACCGTGTCCGAGTTCCGCCGGCTTCGACTCTCCGTCCCGCTTGCGAAGGGAGAGCGCCGCACCCGGCACGAGGCGAACATCGTATCCTTCCGATCCCAGAAGAACGGTGGCGAGGAACTCTGCATCTTCCCGCTCGAGCACTGGAGCTGGTCGGAGATGGATCGTCCCGAGCGGTTCCGCCAGGCCCCCATCGGAATCTGCGGAGACCGCGAACTCACCGTGACCGAGTACCTGGTCGAACAAGAGCCGGACGCCGCCCCCGTCGTGCTGCGCTTCCTCTCCGAGCCCGAAGCGCAAGCCTGGAAGGCCCACGACCCCGAGCGCATCAAGTGGGAAAGCCCCTACACATCTGGGCACCCCTACGCGAAGTACTTCCTCCTCGACTCGCTGCGGTGGTGGCGCGGAGGCAGCGCACCTAGTCCAAACGAGGGGTACGCCTGGGCCGTGCGGTTCAAGAGTCTCCCTCTTCGCAGGATCCTCGAGCTCGAAAAGAACGGCGACGTCTTCCTCGATGTGTTCGAAGACGGCGCTCAGATAGAGCTCACGAACGTCACCCGGGGCGGCCTCCTCGCCCTCCTCGCCGAAAAGCCCGCCGTCCTGATCGATGCGTCCAGCCCCGAAGCCACCGAGCCTCGCTTCGAACCATTCCCCAACTGAGATGGCCCGGAAACCTCTCACAGCCCGAGGCGGCCGCCGCGCGGAAGAGCGCAGGACGAAGAAGCTACGCGACGATCTCGAAAAGCTCGCGCATCTCGAGGCGGGGGGCAGCCCCGAGCACCCGATCGAGGTCTCCTCCCCCGTCCAGGTCGACGCAAGGACCGAGACCACACCGTGCCCGCTCTGCGAGGGTCGGCTTCAGCTCGACGAGCACGTCGCAGAAGTCGTGGGCGGCGAGCGACTACGGGTCGCGCGGTGTCACTGCGTCGAGTGCGGCACCGCGCGCGTAATCTACTACCGCTTGCGAAGCCCGCTTCAGAGCTGAGCCCGCGCGTCAGCCGTCGGGCGCGCCCACACGAGGAGCGCGCCGACCACAGCGGCCGCGACCGCGGATGCGGCCAACACCGCCGCGACGGAAGCCCCGCCCGTCACGAACCCCATCACGGCGAGGACGCCGGCGAGGGAAATCCGCGACGCGACGCTCTGCAGCGACAGCGTCGTCGCACGCAAGCGACTCTCAACCCGACGGTTCACGTAGATGTTCGCAAGCGGCATCCAGAGCCCGTCGAGAAGACCGCGCGTCAGAATCCACAACGCGGCGAGCGGGCCCGTCGCGACGGCCATCGCGCCCAGCCCGACCGTCGGGACGATCGCCATGATCGCGGCCGTACCGCGCTCCCCGCATACCTCGTCGACGCGGTGCGCGTAGTTGGCGACCACCGCCGTCACCAGCTTGGTCCCCGCAAACACGACCCCGAACACCGCGAGCGGCAAACCGATTTCCTGCAGGAACGGCTGCTGGAGATAGAAGTAGACGTGCGACGCCACGACAGAGAAGACCATCAAGGCGACCACCCACCGGAGCGACGGCGACTCCAGGGCGAGACGACCGGCCTCTCGTAGCGGGCGCTCCGATCGGGCGACTGCGGCGGCCGGGCGCGAATCCGGAAGGCGCAACGCGAGCAAGCCGGTGATCGCAGCAAACACCGCGGTCATCAGGTAGGGGAGTCGAAGGTCCACGGCAGCCAAAAGCCCTCCCGCAATCGCAGCGAACCCGGACCCGGTCGATGTGATCGCCTGCGCGCGGCTCTCTGCGAAGGCGTACACGTCGTCGCGGTCTTCCGAGTCGAGTGCGTCGTAGAGCAAGGCCGAGTCGGCGCCGGAGCGCAGCGCAGTTGCCGTCGCAAACAGCGTCTCGGCCATCCAGGCACCGGCGATCGACGGAAAGATCAGAAGCGTGACGCTCCCCGCCGCGAGGCAGGCGGCGCCCCAGACGAGACAACCCCGACGCGAGATCCGATCGGCGAGTCCTCCCAGAGGCAGATCGAGCAGGCCTCGCAGCGCCGTCGTGTACGACTGCAACGCAAGGATCGCTGCCACCGACATGCCGAGCGCTTCCCCGTAGAACACGAAGAACACCGAACTGTAGAAGACGCAGTTCGCTGCCCCCGAGTAGAGGAAGTACGTTCGAAGGACGGCCGGGTGCACCCTGCAGTCCTAGCCCCGTCGCGCCACCCAGGCCAACGTCCCTGCGCCCGCGGCCGCGGTCTAGGCCGTGCCGATATCGAACACCCCGCGCGCCAATTCGCCCTTCTCGAGGTCTTCCATCGCGGTGTTGATGTCGTCGAGTGGGTAGTGGCGCGTGATCAGCTCGTCGATCTTAAGCCGGCCGGCGAGATACAGCTCCGCGAGCATCGGGAAGTCGCTATGTGGCCGGGCCGTACCATACCGACAACCCTGGATCGCCTTGTCGAGGCGCAGCGCGTTGGCCACGAATTCCGCTTTCACGCCGAGACCTGTCACACCGACGATCGTCATGGTGCCGCCGGGTGCGAGGGAATCGAGAGCCTGCTCGATCGCCTTCACGTGACCGACCGCCTCGAACGCGTGCGTGACGCCGCGCCCGCCGGTGAGCTCCTTCACCTGCTCAACCGCGTTGCCCTCGCGACCGTCGACGATGTGCGTCGCGCCGAACTGCTGCGCCCACTCGAGCTTCGAGGGCAACAGGTCGACGGCGATGATCTTCGTCGCGCCGGCAAGAACGCCGCCTTGGATGATGTTCAGCCCGATACCGCCGGCACCAAAGACCGCCATGGTGTCCCCGGCTTCGACCTTCGCCCGGTTCAGAACTGCGCCGACGCCGGTGATGATGCCGCATCCGATCAACGCCGCCTGCGCCATCGGAATCTCCTTCGGCACGGGGATCGCGCTGGACTCGGGGACGAGCGTCTTCTCCGTGAACGTCGAGGCGTTCGCGAACTGGAAAGCCGGCTCGCCCCGGAAGGTGAACGGCTTCCGCGGACCGGGAGGCTGATAGCAGAGCGTCGGATGACCGGTGTCGCACGCCGGACAGTGGCCACAGTTCGCGAGTGTCGAGATGACGACGGCGTCGCCTTCCTTCACCGAGCGCACCCCCGCGCCCACCGATTCGACGAAACCGGAACCCTCGTGACCGATGACGGTCGGGGTCGGGATCCCGTAGGTTCCGTTGATCGCGCTAATGTCGGAGTGGCACAAGCCGGCCGACTGGATCGCGATCAGAACTTCCCCTTCGCCCGGGTCGGCGATACCAACGTCCTCGACGATGACCGGCGCACCCTTCTCGTGAAAAACTGCCGCTTTCATCTCTCGAATCCCCTCAGCTCGCCCAACCGACGTACTTCAGCTCGGAGTACGCATCGAGACCGAAGCGCCCCCCGTCGCGACCATGGCCGCTCATCTTGTATCCGCCGAACGGTGCGTCGGGGTTCGGCGGGCTCCCGTTGATCTGCACGGTGCCCGTACGCAGCGCGCGAGCGACCCGCATGGCGCGAACCGGATCGCCGCTCCACACATAGCCGTACAGACCGAAATCGGAGTCGTTCGCGATGCGGATCGCCTCAGCTTCGTCTTTGAAGGGGATCGCCGTGATGACCGGACCGAAGATCTCTTCGCGCGCGATCGTCATGTCGTTGTTCGCATTCGTGAAGAGCGTGGGCTCGAAGTAGAATCCCTCCTTCATGTGCGCCGGCCGCTTGCCGCCGCAGGCGATGGTCGCGCCCTCTTCGACGCCCTTCTTCACGTAGCCTTCGATGCGGCCGAGTTGCGCCTCGGAGATGATCGGCCCCACGACGACACCTTCCTCGTTCGGGTCACCGACCTTCATGGCCGAGGCGGCCGTGGCCATCTTCGACGTGAACTCCTCGTAGATCGACTCCTGGATGAGAAGCCGGGTCGGCGCGATGCAGATCTGACCGGAATGGAAGCCGAACACGCTCATCGAGCTTCGAATCGCGGTGGGCATGTTGCAGTCGGCGAAGACGATGTTCGCGGACTTTCCGCCGAGCTCCTGCAAAGTGCGCTTCATCGTCTTGGCCGCGGACTGCTCTATGATCGAGCCGATGACCGTACTGCCCGTGAACGAGATCATGTCGACGTCGTCCGAAGAGCTCAAAGCTTCGCCGATGTCCGGGGTCGAACCGCAGATGAAGTTGACGACGCCCGGCGGGAGAACCGAATCCACGATACGTGCGAGCACCGTCATGCCCATCGGGTCCTGCGGGGGCGGCTTGATCACCACGGTATTCCCAACCGCGAGTGCGGGCGCGATCTTGCCCGCACAGTTCGTCATCGGGAAGTTGTACGGACTAATGCAGGCTACGACGCCCACCGGATCACGGACGACGATCCCGGCAGCCAGACTCGCGGTGGAGCCGGCCACGCCCGGCCGCGAGATCGGGGGAAGTCCTTCGACGTCGGGGTTGCGAGCGAGCCCCGCGTACTTCTCCAGCCGCGCCGCGACCTCGCCCACCTGGAGTTGTTTCGCGATCGGGCGGAGAGCTCCGGTCTCGGCGACCGTGATGTCGACGAGATCATCCATCTGACGGCGGAACTCGTCCGCGGCCTTTTGGAGCAGAGCGCCTCGCTCGGCTCCCGTCATCCGTGGCCACGGGCCGTTCTCGAAGGCTTCTCGGGCGGCGTGGGTCGCCGCAGCGACCTGCTCCGGCGAGCACTCCGGCGCTTTGCCGGCGAGACCGCCTGTCGCGGGATTGGTGATTTCGTAGGTGCCGCGCGCGGCCGGCACCCAGTCACCGCCGATCAGGATCTTGTCGAAGACGGGTACGGACATGGGCTGGTCTTAACGAGCCGCCGCGCAGAGAACCAACTCGCCCGATCTCACGCCGCCGCCTTGGACCCGGCCTGCTCGCGGAGCCGGGTGGTGCGATGCATCGGGTCCTTGTCGAAGCGCGGCAGCACGTGCTTGCCGAAGCACTCGATCGACCGAAGGACGTCCTTCTGTCCGACCGAATGGCACAGCGGCGCGTAGATCAGCTGGTCGACGCCGATGGCCTCGTAGCGCTGAACGACCGCGGCGACATCGTCTGGCGTGCCGACCTGGTAGCCACCACCGGCGGTCACGGCGACCATGTCCTGAGGCGAAGGCTGCGGAATCTTGACCGGGCCTTCCTTCGGCATTCCTTCCGGGCGGGGGAACGAATCCAGGTACTGGAAGAAGTACTCGAGATACGCACTCGGGCGCCCCTTGCAGTAGATGTCACGCGCCTCGTCGCCATCATCTAGACAGAACATGTTCGACGTGACCGCGATGTTGTTGTTCACGAAGCCGCCGATCGGATTCGTGCAGCGCGCGACGGCTTCCTTGTAGGCCTTCACGCTGTCGGTGACCGTATCGACCTCACCCAACGTGAAACAGAGCGCCCCCAGACCGAGTTCCCCTGCCTGCACGAACGTCTGCGGGCTGGCGCACGCGACCCAGATCGGCGGGTTCGGCTTCGAGAACGGCTTCGGAAGCACGTTGCGCTCCGGCATGCGGAAGTACTTTCCTTCGAACGAATACGGCTCGTCTTTCCACATCTCCGGTATCTGCTCGAGAGACTCGCGCCACATCGGCTTCGTCTCGGCCAGCGACGGAATCGCAAAACCGCCCCACTCCATGCTGGAGGAGCCACGTCCCGTTCCGAACTCGACGCGCCCTTCGCTCAGGTGATCGAGAGTCGCGATGCGCTCTGCCACGCGGGCCGGGTGGTTCACCGGGGCGGTGATGTTGTTGATCGCGTGACCTACGTGGATCTGCTTCGTGCGCGCCGCGACGTAGGAGAGAAAAATCTCCGGCGCCGGCTGATGCGAGTAATTCTCGAGGAAGTGATGCTCCGGCGCCCAGTCGTACTTGAATCCGACGTCATCGACGGCCTCAGCGACTTCCAATTCTCGCAGAAAGCGACTGTGTTCGTCATCGCCGGCGGGGACATGCATCTGTGAGAAAATGCCGAATTCCATGGTGTTTCTCCTTATCGAGAACTAAGATGGCTGTTTTCCGAATTACCATTCGGAAAGTCGACTTGTCAATCGAGAGAATCTTGATACGGTTCGGGCTTCGTGGCCGGCCGTACCAACAAGACGAAACCGACGGCGGCCAACCCACGCGCCGCAGCGCGCGCCGCTCGAGAGGGCGTCTACCGCGAGCACATCCTCACCGCCGCCGAACACGTGTTCGCGGAGAAGTCGTTCGAGGATGCGAAGGTTCAGGACATCTCTCGCGAGGCCGGCCTTTCGATGGGATCCATCTACAGCCTCTTCCCGGGCAAAGAGCAGATCTTCGAGTCCATCACCGAGAAGCGCGGCAACGAGATCCTGGCTCTGGTCCGCGCCGTCATCGCCCAGGAACGGGATCCTCTCGAAACGATCGAAGAGATCGCCACGACGTACATCCATTACCTGCACGGCCATCCCCACTTCCTGCGAATGAACCTGCGGACCGGCGCGGCGTGGGCACTCACACCTCGGCACGCCCACCACGTGGCGAAGGAGATCCACGAGCTGCAGGCGTCTGTCTTCGCTCGCGGCATCGAAGCCGGCGTGTTCGTCGATGACGACCCCGCCTACCTCGCGACACTGCTCACCGGCATCGATCAGATCCACCTGGCCCACTGGGTCCAGACCGGGATGAAGCAACCGCGCGACTCGCTTCGCGAGAACTTCCTGCGACTGGTCCGGCGCACCTTCCTGCGCAAGCCACCGAAGACCTGAGCGCACGAAAAGGCGGCGCCCCCTCCGGGCGGCCTTCGATGGTTCGTCTTGATCTCCGGCGGGCACGGGATCTTCTACTGATCTCGGCTGGGCGCGGGAGCGCACTACCCTTGTTGGTGCAGTGCTCCCCGGTCGCGACCTGGAGGCTTACTGGGCACGGAAGCCCGCGTCTCGGCCGACGGCAGGCTGAGTTCCGCCCTAAGGCAGAACCTGGAAGACAACGTCGACGCTGAGCTCGGTGGCCGATGCGGCGTCGACCGGATAGGTGCCTGTCACCGTGATCGTACCGGGCGCGAGAAGCTGGCCTTGGTTGACCTTGAACGCCCCGCTTCCGTCGCCCATCAGAACCTTGGCCGGATCCGAGGAGGTCCACGTGAGCAGCAGGTTCACACCCTGCGTCGCACCACTGACGTAAGTGACGCGCGCCTGGAAGCCGTACGTCGCCCCCACGTTCCCCACGAAGCCGACACCGTCGTCTTCGGGGAACAGCTCGAGAAGCACGCGCGTCTTGCGGGTCCGGATCACACTGACCTGGCCGCTGGCCGACGAGCTAACGTCGAAGGCGGCATCGTAGGCGAGAAGCGTGACTTCACCGTCTCCGACGGCCGTCGCCAGGCCGCCGTCGCCACCGGTCTCGATGACGCTCGCGATCGAAGGATCACTTGAGGTCCACAAGACCTTGCGGGTCACTTCGATCTCGCTTCCGTCCTCGAGCATTCGGTAGGCGCGCAGTTGGCGCGTGCTGAGGTAGTCGAGGTCCCGGAAGTCCGGCGTCGTGCGAATGCCGAGAACCTGGCCGGAGCAGGTGACCACGAGGTCGCCGAGCGTAGCGGCCGACGAAATTCCCGTGTCCGGGTCGGTCGCGGAGATGATTGAGGCACCGACAGTTTGGCAGGTGACGAGTCCGGAACCGCTGACCGATACAGCGACGGGATCGCTCGAGACCCAATCGAGCTTGCTCCCGAGGCTGAAGGCATCGACCCGGCCGGCGTACTGACCGGCCCCCTTCAGACTCTTGGTTTCACCGGCGCTGAGCACGACGTCGGGGGGATCGGCGGTTAGATCCGTATTCGTCGAAACCCTGATGCCGATGAGATCGCCCACAACCGACAGCGAACGACTACCGTCGCTGTCCGACGAGGAGATGCCCGTCAGAAGATCCGTCGCGTGAACCGTCGCATCGCCGAGGGCATGCGCGGTAACGCGCCCGGACTCGCTGATCGTCGCGAGAGGCGGTAGCCCAGCGTCGATCGACCATTGAACCTCGTCCGAGATCTGAATCGTCGAACCGTCCGCGAAGACACCGAACGCTTTGTAGTTCTTTTCGCCACCCACCGGCAGCGCGAGCCTGCTCGGGGTGAGGAAGACCCGAACCAAAGTGCCTACGACCGAAACGTTGCCCGTGGACGCATCCGACCGGACCCGAGTGCCACGATCGAGCACTTCGATCCGCACCGAGCCTTCCGCGTGCGCCGTCACGTGCCCGTTCTCGTCGACGGAAGCGATCGCCGGATTGCTGGACTTCCATTCGACCGCATTCGTGACGTCGACGTCGATCTCGCCATCGGAGAACGTCGCAATCGCCTCGAGGGCGGCAGAACCGTCGACACGCAGGCCGGTGGACGCCGGGGAGATCGCGAGGCTCGTGATCTCGCGAACGGCCACCGTGACCGTACCGCTGAAGCCATTAACCGAGTCCGTGATCTGAACGTGCGTGACGCCCATGCCCTTCGCGACCACCCTCCCGGTGACATCGACGACGGCGACACGGAAGTCGCCCGTGCCGTAGTCGAGGCCCGTGTTGACGACGTCAGAGGAGCCGTCCGAGTAGTGCAGCGACGTGACGATCTGGGCGGTCTCGCCGTCCTGGAGAACGATCGTCTCGGGCGTGTAGCTCTGGCCCACCACGACGGCGGGTGCACCCGGATCCGGGGTCGGGGTGGGTGCCGGCGTCGGGGTGGGTGACGGCGCGCCCGCGAGGGTCACGCGAATCAGTCCAGCATCCCGGTCGGACTTCACTTTCGTTACGAGATGCTGAGCGGTGACGTCGGTTTCGCCGACGCCGATCGCGGTTAGAAGTCCAAAGTCCGGCGCCTCACGCTCGACCTCGGCCACCGAGGTCCGCGTCGAAGACCACTTCACTTCACCTGTGACGTCGACGCCTTCGACGCCGTTGTCGTAGCTGGCGAAGGCGAGCAACTGGATCCTCTCGCCGGGCGCGAGAAGCGGCTCGCGCGGCCAGGTCTCGATGAAGGTCATCTCGGCGACGTGCACTCGGGTCGAAACCCGCGACTTGATGCGCGTCTGGGGTTCCTTCACGCGGATCTCGGTGTCGCCGCCCCGCTCCGCCGTCACGACGCCGAACTCGTCCACCTCCGCCGTCTTGCTTCGGCGCGAATCAAACTTCACAAATTCGGTGAGATCGCGGGTGGAACCATCTGCGTAGATGCCCGTCGCCGTGACGAATGCGGTCTCTCCGGGCATCAGGTTCAAAGACGCCGGATCGAGTACGATGTCACGTAGCCCGATCGTGTAGCTGATGTCAGTCCCGATATCGCCGGGATCTTCTTCCCCCTCTTCGAAGACGACGACCTTGCCCGAAGACGATTTCGACTTCTTGCCCGATGCCGGATCGCGCGCGACGATCACGGCGTCGCCGCGAGACACGCCGGTAACGAAACCCTTCGAACCGGCGCCATCGGAGACGGTCGCAACGCGCGCCTTCTCGGACGACCATTCCGCGGTGTCGGTGATGTCCTCGTTCAAGCCGTTGTCGTACGTCGCGAGAGCCAGCAGCGGTTTGGTGTCGCCCAGGAGGACACTCACGCCGGTCGGTGAGATGTCGATGCTCTCGACCTCACCGACCCAGATGCGGGCCTTCTTGCGCGCGTCCTTGCCGCTCGCAGGATGGTACGCGTCGATCTTCGTCTTGCCCGCTTCTACCGCGGTGACGATGCCGGCGCCGGCGACAGTCGCGACGCGCTCTTTGTCCGACTCGAAGATGCACCCGGCGGTGACGTCAATCTCGCTGCCGTCTTCCATCGTCGCGATGGCACGGAGCGTATGGGTGCCGGTTGGAAGCAGGTCCAGTTTGAGCGGGACCAGGTTGATCTCGTCGACCTCGCCGAGGTCGATCGGCGTCGGCGTCGGCGTCGCACTCGGATCTTGTGTCGGGGTCGGCGTCGGAACCGGATCGATCACTTCCACACGACCGGACTCGGAATCGGTCTCGTCGCCGGAAACAGGATCCGTCGCGATGATGACGGCGTCGCCCCGCTCGTGGCCGGAAACGAGTCCCTTGGTCCCGGCGGCGTCGGAGACGGTCGCGACGCGGTCCTTCTCGGAATGCCACGTCGCGGTCGCCGTGATGTCCTCGGTCAGGCCGTTGTCGTAAACGCGGACGGCGGAAAGCTGCACGGCGCTGCCCACGGCCACCTGGGCGCCCGCCGGGGAGACCGAGAGGCTGTCGGCCTCACCGACCCAGACGTCGGCCTTCGTGTCGGCGTCGATGCCGCTCGCCTCATGGTGTGCGTGGATCTCGGCGGAGCCGGACTCGCCCGCAGTGACGACGCCGGCGGCGATGCCGGCGATATGGTCGCGGTTCGACTCCCAAACGACTTCGCTCGAGACATCGCGCTGCGTTCCGTCGCTCAGAGTCGCAATCGCCTGGATGGCGCCGGTGGCACCATTCGGCAGCAAGTTCAGCTGGAGCGGAACGAGATGGATCTGCGTGATCGACGGCGTCGGAACCGCAGTCGGCGTGGGGCCGGGGTCCGGCGTGGGCGACGGCGTCTGCCCGGGCGTCGGAATGGGACTCGGCGTCGGCGTGGGGGCGACCTCGATGACCGTGATCACGCCCTCGCTGTTGGGCGACTGGTTGCCCGACTCGAGATCCTTCGCGCGGATCAGGACCTCACCGTTCTGATGGGCGGTGGCGAGTCCCTTCGTGCCGGCCGTGTCCGAGACCGTAGCGGTTGCGACCTTGCCGGACGTCCAACGGACAAAGTCCGTCACGTCGTACCCGGTGCGGCCGTCACTCAGCGTCGCGGTCGCCGTGAGTTGCAGCGTGTCGCCCTCGACCACCGTAGCGGTGGCGGGAGAGACGGAGACCGAATCGATCTCGGCGACGATGACTTCGCCGTCCTCACTCGCACTCGTCCCGGACTCGGGCTCCACGACTTCGATATCCGTGTCACCAGGGCCGATGGCGGTCACCAAGCCGGTTGCCGACACGGTCACCACGTCGGTGTCGCGCGACGTCCACTCGACCACGTCGGTCAGGTCGGCGGTGGTGTCGTCCTCGTAGACGCCGATCGCTGTGAGCTGGGCGTTCTCACCCGGGCCGAGCGTCAGCGGGGAGGGTTGGATCAGGATGTCATCGAGACGCGGGTCGTCGTTCAGCGCCACTGCCAGCCGATTCGCCGCGAAGGCCACCGGGACAAGCAGGAGCCCGAGACCCACGACGACCGCAAAAGCGGCCCCGAGGACACGGGCTGAGATCATCCGTTTCGATTGCAAGCAGAACCCTCCGAGTTTCAATCCGTGGGCGGGATCTTCAATGAGGTGCGGCGGAGGTTGAGGAAGGTCGGAAGGGGTAGCTGCCGGCGGTCTCGGAAAGTCCACGGATCGAGTTGAAGAAACGCAAGATGGGTGCCACGCCCGACTCCAAAGATGTCTGTTTTTACTGAGAAAATAGGGCCCCGGCGGATGCGGAGGCCTGGCAGGAATGCAAGTATTCGTAGCCGTGCACGATTCGCCCCCGCAGCCGACAGGAAGAGCCCCGGGGGCGGAACGATCGTTCAGCGAAGCGCGGCGAAGGAGTCCCGGGCGGCATCCAGAGCCACGTCCGGGAAGATTCCGAAGAACACGGTGCCGAAGAGGGCGACCGCAACGCACAGCATCAGGTAGGGCCGCGGCTCGATCTCGGTGGCGTCCTTCACCGGGTCCCGCATGAACATCTCCATGATCACGCGGAGATAGTAATACCCCGAGACGACGCTGTTGAGGATCAGTACGACGGCCAGCAAGACCTGCTGGGCGTCGACCAGGGCCTCGATGATGTAGAGCTTGCCGACAAAACCGGCGAGCGGCGGAATGCCCATCAGCGAGAGCAGGAAGAGCACCATGGCGCCACCGAGCAGAGGCCGCCGGCTCCCCAGTCCAGCGAAGTCGGAGAGGAGCTCGTTCGGCTCGTCCTTGGTCCCCATCGCAATCACCACCGCGAAGGCGCCGAGGTTCATGAAGGCGTACGTCAGCAGGTAGAACAGGACCGCCCCGCCGCCGCGGCTCGTACCGGCCGCGATCGCCGCGAAGAGGTACCCCGCGTGCGCGACACTCGAGTACGCGAGCATGCGCTTCACGTTGTTCTGCGAGATCGCAACGAAGTTGCCGAGCGTCATGGTCGCAACCGCGACCCACCACAGCACCATGCTCCACTCGACGTGGAGTCCTTCGAGGGCCGTGAGGAACAAACGCGCGGTACCCACGACCGCGGCCGCTTTCACCCCGACCGCCATGAGTGCGGTGACGGGCGTCGGCGCGCCCTGATAGACGTCCGGCGCCCAGAAGTGGAACGGCACGACGCCGACCTTGAAGCCGAGCGCGACGATCAACATCGCGATGCCGGCGAGAACCGGCAGGCGCGGCGCATCACCGAGAGCCGCAGCGATACCCGCATAGCTGGTGCTGGCCGTCGCACCGTAGAGCAGCGCAATTCCGTAGAGGAGGAAGCTCGTCGCGAACGCACCGAGGAGGAAGTACTTCAGGGCAGCCTCGCCCGACTTCTCATCCTGTCGTCGAATGCCCGCCAGCACGTACGCCGGGAGCGACATGACCTCGATTCCGAGGAAGAGCACTATCAGGTCGCGAGCGCCGCCCATGATGATCATGCCCGCGACGGCGAACAATACGAGCGAATGGAACTCCCTCGCGCGGACACCGACCATGGCCATGTAGTGCACGCCCATCATGAGCGAGAGGCCCGCGGCGAGGAAGCACACGAGATTCGTGAATACGGCTACGCCATCAGTCGAGAACGTCCCACCGTAGGCAGCCGGCCCGTCGGTCCACGCTAGAAGCGAGGCGATCGCCGCGCCCGAGAGCCCGAGGATCGAGAACCAGAAGGGCAGCTCGGCGCCGCGGTCGTTGTCCGGGAAGAACGTCTCGTACAGCAAGATCCCCATCGCGAAGACCACCACGATGGCGAAAGGCGCGATGGCCCATGCTTCGGCCGCTCCGAATCCGATGTCGATCATCGCGCTGCCACCCGCGCTTCGTCCTTCGAGTCACCAGCGTCCGCGAGATAACGCGTCGCCCCGGCGCGCTCGAGACGCCCGAGGAGAACCTCGACCGTCGGCTCGATGCGATTGAGGAAGGGCTTCGGATAGACGCCGATCCAGAAGATCAGAACCACGATCGGCAGGACCGATAGCACCTCACGGGGAGACAGATCCGTGAGACTCTCGAGGGCCGAGTTCTTGAGCGGCCCGAAGACCACGTGTTTGTACATCGTAAGCATGTAAGCGGCTCCGAGAACCACACCCGTCGTCGCGATCGCGGCGGCCCAGGGATGGACGCGGAACATGCCGAGCAAGATCATGAACTCGCCCACGAAGCTGTTCGTTCCGGGCAGGCCAATCGATGCCATCGTGACAATCAGGAAGAGCACGGAGAAGATCGGCACGACGGCCCAGACGCCACCGTACTCGGCGATCTGTCGTGTGTGCGTGCGGTCGTAGATGAAGCCGATCAACAGGAACAGCCCGCCGGTCGTGAGACCGTGGTTCAGCATCTGCAGGACGCCGCCGGTCATGCCCATGACGTCGAAGGAGTAGAGCCCGAGCATCACGAAGCCCATGTGGCTCACCGACGAGTACGCGACCAACCGCTTCATGTCCGGCTGCGGGTAGGCCACCATCGCCCCGTAAATGATTCCCACGACGCTCAGCCCGATCACGATCGGGAAGGCTTCCTGCGCGGCGTGCGGGAAGAGAGGAATCGCGAACCTGAGGAACGCGTAACCGCCCATCTTGAGCAGGATGCCCGCGAGATCCACCGAGCCGCCCGTGGGCGCCTCGGTGTGCGCGTCGGGCAACCAGGTGTGCAGCGGGAACATCGGAACCTTGATGAAGAACGCGATCGCGAACGCCCAGAACAGAAGCGTTTCCTCGCGGTGCGTGAGAACCGTGTCGTACAGCGTCACGATGTCGAACGTCATCGTCCCCGACTTGGCGTGGGCGAGGACGAGGTAGAGCATCGCGACCATCATCAGGGCGCTGCCCGCCATCGTGTAGAGCACGAACTTGACCAGCGCGTAGTAGCGACGCGGGCCGCCCCAGATCCCGAGAACGAAAGCCATCGGGAAGAGCATCAGCTCCCAGAACATGAAGAAGAGGAACAGGTCGACCGCGACCAGCGCGCCGAGCATCCCCCACTCCAGCAGGAGCATGAAGAACAGGAATTCCTTCACTCGGTGCCGGATGTCGGTCCAGGAACCGAGGATGACGACCGGCGTGAGCAACGTCGTCAGGACGACGAGCCACAGGGAGAACCCGTCGACGCCGAGCGAATAGTAGATGCCGAGCGAGGGCATCCACGACACCGTCTCGGTCATCTGCAACTCGCCGATCGCCGGATCGAACTGATTCAGCATCATCAGCGCGAGCACGAACGGAACGAGCGAGAAGGCCAAGGCCGCGCGTTGCGGGATCTTCACCGGCTCGGACGGCAGGAAGAGCAGCAGGAGCCCCAAGACGAGAGGCGAGAAGGTGATCAGACTGAGGATCGGAAGGTCCATTGCCTACCCCACCCCCACGAACAGCCAGTAGCCACCGACGATCGCCACCGCACCGAGCAGCATACCCAAGGCGTAGGACTGGACGTTGCCGGTCTGAAGACGACGCAGCACGCCGCTGTTCCACACGACCACGGCACCGACGCCGTTCACGACGCCGTCGATCACGACCGAGTCCACGGTCTTCCAGAAGAAACGCGACGCTCTCTTGTAGGGATCGATGATCAGGGAATCGTACAACTCGTCGATCCAGTACTTGTTGAAGAGCACTTCGTAGATCCGCGTCGTCTTTGCGTAAACCTTATCGAGCGTCTCGGGCGATCGCACGTACAGAGTGTGCGCCCACCAGATTCCGAAGAGCGCGGCACCGGTGGCCGAGGCCATCAGCATCAGCAGAGTCCCGGTGCTGGGATTACCGTGATGTTCGATCTGCGCGAGGGACGGTGCGAGATACTCGCCGATGGCGTCCCCCCACAAGAGGTGGAACGGCATTCCGATGTAGCCACCGATGGTCGACAGGACCGCGAGGATCATGAGCGGCACCGTCATCACCTTCGGCATCTCGTGGACGTGCGCGGCCTTCTCCGGGTCCATCCGGCTCTCACCGGTGAAGGTCCGGAAGTAGGCACGGAACACGTAGAATGCCGTGAAGCCCGCCGCCGTCGTTCCGAGCAGCCACACAAAGGTGTGTCCGTTCACGAACGCGGCCTCGAGTACCATGTCCTTGGAGAAGAAGGCTGCGAAGCCGGGCACGCCAGCGATCGCGAGCGATGCGATCAGGAACGTGCGCGCGGTGATCGGCATCTTCTCTTTGAGACCCCCCATGTGCGACATGCGGAGTTCCCCGTGCAGCGCGTGCATGACGGCGCCGGCACACAGGAAGAGCAGCGCTTTGAAGAAGGCGTGCATCATGAGGTGGAAGATGCCGGCCGAGAATGCGCCGACTCCCACACCGATGATCATGTAACCGATCTGAGAGACCGTGGAATACGCGAGGACCTTCTTCAGGTCTTCCTGGACGATCGCCATGGTGGCGGCGAACAGGCAGGTAATCCCGCCGATGGTCGCGACGACCTCCATCGCAACCGGTGCCTCGACGTAGAGGAAAGAGAGACGGGCAATCATGTAGACGCCCGCGGTCACCATCGTCGCGGCGTGGATCAGAGCCGAAACCGGCGTGGGCCCGGCCATTGCGTCGGGCAGCCAAACGTAGAGCGGAACCTGGGCCGACTTGCCGGTCGCACCGACGAGAAGCAGGAGGCAGGCCACGGTCGGAACCCACGGAAGCTTCGCCGCGAGGTCGCCCGCCTGCTCGTTGATGCCCTGCAGGTTCAGCGTCGCGGTGCCGATCTCGTTCAGGCTCCAGAAGAGCAGGAACATGCCGATCAGAAACGCGGCGTCACCGATACGGTTGACGATCATCGCCTTCTGGCCGGCGTCCGCGTTCGGCATCTCTTTGTACCAGAAGCCGATCAACAAATAGGAGCAGAGCCCGACCCCTTCCCAACCGATGAACATCACCGGCAGGGAATCGCCGAGCACGAGGATCAGCATCGAGGCGACGAAGAGGTTCAGATAGGCGAAGTAGCGCGCCACGTCCGGCTCGTCGTCCATGTACCCGAGCGAGTAGATGTGGATCAGCGAGCCCACACCGGTGATGATGAGGATCATCACGCTGGTGAGCCGGTCCACGCGGAACGTCAGGTCGATGCTGAGCGGCCCGGCCTCGATCCACGTGTAGATGTTGTCGACGAGCGCACCGTCGGGGGCGAGCCCCCAGAGGCGGCTGACGGCGAACAGAGCGAGCACGAAGGTCAGGATCAGGGCGCCGGGGCCCGTCATCCGCGCGATCGCCGGACGATCCCGGTTAGCGGCCAGTGCGCCCAGTCCGAAGCCGAGAAGCGGCACCAGGACGATGTAGCGCAGTAGTGAGGTCTCCATGTCGGTCATGCTCTCGAACCCGTGCGCCTACCAGCGAAGGAGGTTGATCTCGTCCGCATTGATCGTCTTTCGCTGCGCGAAGTTCACCAGAATGATGGCGAGACCGACCGCGACTTCCGCGGCGGCGACCGTCATGACGAAGAACACGATGACCTGGCCATCGACCGACCAGTGCTGCCGCGCGAGCGCGACGAAGGTCAAGTTCACGGCGTTCAGCATGAGCTCTATCGACATCAGGATGACGATCACGTTCCGCCGGATCAGGACGCCGAGCGCGCCTATTCCGAACAGAATGGCCGCCAGGACGAGATAGTTTTCGACCGGGGTATCCATACTCAGCTCCGCCGCCTCGCCAACACTACGGCTCCGACGACCGCGACGAGGAGCAAGATGCTCGTCAGCTCGAACGGCAGCATATGGGTGGAGAACAGCTCCGTCGCGACAGACGTGACCGAGCCGAAGTCCGCGGGGCCCGCTTCAGCGGACCCGGAATGCTCCATCGTAGCGACCGCGCCAAGCTCGAGTCCGAGAAGTGCGGCTAGACCCCAACCCCACGCGCGAATCGTGCTCCGCTCGGGGGAAGGTTCTTCCGGCTCCAGACTGAGCAGCATGATCGCAAACAGGATCAGCACGAGAATCGCGCCGGCGTAGACGATCACTTGCAGGAACGCGATCAGGAACGCGTCCAACGCGACGAACATGATCGCGACCTGGAACAGCGTGAACACCAGGGCCAACGCCGAGTAGACCGGGTTGCGGTGAAGCACGACCGTGAGAGCCGCCGGCACCGTCAGGAAAGCGAGGATCCAGAAGAGCGTCACGGGATCGTCTTTCCGTCGAACAAGAGAACGAGCACGGCCGTCACGGCCACGTTGATGAGCCCCAGCGGCAGGAGCCGCTTCCAGCCGAGTTCCATCAGCTGGTCGTAGCGCAGTCGCGGCAGCGACCAGCGAACCAGAATCTGAATCCAGCAGAACAGGAACAGCTTGATCAGGAAGGACACCACCTGCAGCACCGTCACCAGGAGGGACGGCAACGCGATCTCGAACCCACCCGGGAAGGCGAAGCCCTCGCGGTAGAGATACGGGACCTGCCACCCGCCGAAGAACAGCGTGGTGATCAGGGCGGCGACGATCGCGACCTCGACGAAGTCGGCCATCATGAAGACCGACTGCTTCGAACCCGAGTATTCGGTGTAGAAACCGGCAACGAGCTCGGATTCGGCCTCGGGCAGATCGAAGGGCACGCGCTTGGACTCCGCCATGCCGGCGATGAACAGGATGACGAGTGCGATCGGCTGGTAGAAAACGCCCCAGGCGGGCAGGAAGCCGAACATCAGCTCACCCTGATCGCGGGCGATCTGCTGAAAGTCGATCGTGCCGAAGGTCAGCACCACGCTCACGAGCGCCAGGCCCAACGCGATCTCGTAGGAGACCATCTGCGCGGTGCCGCGAACCCCACCCAGGAACGAGTATCGGGAGTTCGATGCCCAGCCGCCGACGACCACGCCGTAGACGGCCAGCGAGAGCATCGCGAGAACGTAGAGGATGCCGAGGTCGAGCTCGGCGGCCTGCAGGTTGATCGTGTAGTCACCCGCGACGAGCACGTCACCGAACGGAATCACGGCGAAGGTCACGAACAACGGGAAAATCGCGATCCACGGCGCGAGCCAGTGCAGGAACTGGTCGGCCTCGGCCGGGACGATGTCTTCCTTGTGGAAGAGCTTCAGAGGATCGGCCAGCCACGTGTTCACGATGCCGAGGTTGAACGGCAGAACGCCGCCGAAGAGGTTGGCGCGGTTCGCGCCAACACGGTCCTGGATCAGGGCCGAGCCTTTGCGCTCTACCCACAGGAGAATCAGCGTGAGCTGCAGGACGATCAGGAAGGCAACGACGACCTTCCCCAAAGTGAACAAGACCTCCATCTCACCCGCCCCGCCGCATCGTCATTTTGTCCCCGTGCCGCTGCGCCTCGCGCCGCTGCTGCGTGATCATTCCCATTCGAGGGCGCCAACTCGCCACACGTAGGCCAGGCCCACCGTCAGGACCCCGACGAACACGGCCATCTCAGCCAGTCCGGCCCAACCGAGCTGCCGGAACACGACCGCCCAAGGGTACATGAACACCACCTCGATATCGAAAACGATGAAGAGGATGGCGGTGAGGTAGAACTTGATCGGGAAGCGAACCCCCCGCAACGAGCCGACCGGCGGATTCCCAGTCTCGAAGATTTCGAGCTTGGTCTTGGTCGGGTTCTTGGGCCCCAGGATCCAACTGGCGCACACCATGATGGTGGCTACGAGCCCGCACAGGGCGAAACTCATTAATAGCGCTAGATACGGATTCACGAAAAGGTCCCGAAATGACGGGCGCGCGCTCCACCGCGAGCCCGAGATTAGCTAGGAATTAGGGGGACCGATGTCAAACTGGACGGCCATATTAGAGGGGTGTTTTCCTGGCGCGAGCGTGTCCAGCGAGCAGCCACTGGCCGGGGACGCGTCCACCCGGCGCTACGTCCGGCTCCATCTTTCGGGCGGCGGCGCCCCGCAGACGGCGATCGGGATGGTCCTGCCGGAGAAAACGGCCGCCACTGCCCCAGAGCTGTCCTTCTTGAACATCCAGAGGCACCTCGAGGGCCGGGGAATCGGCGTTCCCGCAGTCTACGGGGCGCGCGACCGGGATCTGGGCCTCCTTCTCCTGGAGGATGTGGGCGATCGGCCCCTGGCCCTCCCCCTGCGGGACCCCACCACCAGCCCCGACGAGCGCCGGCGCCTCCTGGGCGACGTGGTCGCCCTGCTCGCGGCACTCGCCGCGTCGGCCCCGGACCCGGGTTGCGTCGCGTATTCGCGGAGCCACGACGAGGCACTGCTGCGACGCGAGCTCGACATAGTCCTCTCGCACGGCCTCGCCGCCTCCGACGACGGGCCGACCTGCTCGCCGGGGGACCATCCCGAGGCGAAAGGCGCCCTCGCCCGCCTCGGCGACACTCTCGCCGCGCAGCCGCGCCGACTGATGCACCGGGACTTCCACGCCTGGAACCTCCACGTCGACCCGGACGGCCGGCTACGCGTGATCGACTTCCAGGACGCGATGCTCGGCCCACCGACCTACGACCTCGCGAGCCTCTGCACCGACCGCGACAGCGACGAGCTGTTCTCCGCGGCCGACGAGCGCGAACTCCTCGACACATACGGAACCGCCCTCGCGCGCGCCGGGGTCGACCTCTACACCGACCCCACCGTGCTCCGCCGCGACTACTACACCTCGGTCGTCTTCCGTACGCTTCGCGTCATCGGCCGCTTCCGCTTCCTCGCAATCGAGAAAGGCAACCCGGGCTACCTGCACTACATCCCACGCATGGCGCGACAGACGCGACGTGCGCTCGATGAACTGGGCGACGACGGACTCGCGCGCGTTCTCGCCGACCGGAGCGCGTACTTCGCATGAGCCGTCCGCACGCGATCATCCTCGCGGCCGGATTGGGCTCGCGACTTCGGCCGCTAACCGACCACACGCCGAAGCCGCTCGTCGAAGTCGCGGGCCATCCCCTGATCGCATACGGCCTCGGCCTGCTGCGCGAGAACGGCATCGAGGACGTAGTGGTCAACGTGCATCACCTCGCGGACCGCGTGCGCGACGAACTCGGCGACGGCTCGAAGTACGGGGTCCGCATTCGATACTCCGTGGAACGCGTCCTTCTCGACAGCGGCGGCGGCATTCGACAGGCTGCGACTCTGTTTGAGCAACCCGTCGACGGCCCGCTCGTCGTTCTGAACGCCGACGTCGTGACCGAGGTCCCACTGAAAGACGTACTGGCCTTCCACGCCCGCCGAGACGCACTCGCGACGTTCGTGCTGCGCGACGATCCCCGCAAGGACGCGTACGGTGTATTCGGCATCGACCCCGACGGCCGGATCCAACGCTTCCTCGGACGGGGCGCGCCTCCCGGGCTGCCCGAGTACATGTTCGCGTCCGTGCAGATCCTGTCGCCGAGCGTGCTCGCACGCATGCCCGAAGGCCCGTTCAGCTCGATGCGAGGTCTCTATCCCGACCTCTTCGCCGAACAGGCGCGCCTTTTCGGGTACGTTTACAACGGCCCCTGGCACACCGCCGATACGCGAGAAGACCTCGAGAACACGGCGGCAGCCCTGCAGCAGAACGGCCTACCGGGGTACATGAGTGCCCACGGCGAGTGATTCGGCATCGCTCCGGAGACACCGCCTCCAACCCGACACGCGACTGATGTGCCCCGGGTATTGCGGAGTCGGATTTCTGGAATTTAGAGCTGCTGTCGGAGGAGGACAGCATGGGCAGAAGGGGCTATCCGGCCGAGTTTAGGCGACGGGTACTGAAGCTTGTCGAAGCGGGGAGGCGTGTCGCGGAGGTCGCGACGGATCTCGGCATCAGCCAGCAGACAATCTACGACTGGCATCGCCAGGATCGGGTCGACAGGGGCTTGAAGTCCGGCATCTCGTCAGCTGCCCAGGTCGAGCTCGCCGCGGCTCACAGGCGCGTGCACGAGCTTAAGAACGAACTCCAGCTCCATCGTCGGGCAACGAAGCTCCTGGAAGGGTGACTCCCGCCCGGGCGTCGGTACGCGGCGATCCAAGTGATGGCCGCGGAAGGGTTATCAGTGCAGCTCTCCTGCCGGGTAATCGGCGTCTCTGAACCCGAACAAAGTGGTCACACGACGGTTCCGAGGCCGATCGGAATCAGGTCGACGACCCCGCAACCCCCCGATTTCACGAACTGCGCCAGGAAGGACTTGAACCTTCGACCTACGGCTTAGAAGGCCGTTGC